>SCVK01000138.1 GCA_004297075.1 Chitinophagaceae bacterium | reverse complement strand
GGATTTGGGATCCTTATCAGATTTTGGTGCCATATTTCTAATAAGATTATGTGCGTAAAATTTCAACGCAATTTATTATTAACCAAATAATTTTTTCAATATCAAACGAAATGCCAATTAACTTTTACACATGTACGATCTGGTCGCGTCCGGGACCGTTGGAAACAAATTTTACCGGGGCGCCTATCTCGTTGTTAATAAAGTTAATATAATTACTTATAGTGTTGGGTAAAGCTGCGGCTTCTTTGATCTGGGTAGTATCTGTATTCCATCCCGGGAATGACTGCAGTACGGGTTCAATAGTAACCCCCGACATCTGGAAAGGAACTTCTTTGGTTTCTTTTCCATCGATTTTGTAGGCGGTACAGAGTTTCAGTTCTGCAAAAGAATCCAGTACATCGGCCTTGGTCATGATTACCTGGGTTACACCATTGATCATGCAGGCAAAACGGAGTGCTACCAGGTCAATCCAGCCGCAACGGCGTGGACGTCCGGTAGTGGCACCGAATTCACTGCCGATCCTGCGGAGTTCTTCGCCTGTAGCATCTTCCAGTTCGGTAGGGAAGGGACCACCGCCCACCCTTGTACAATAGGCTTTGGTAACACCCATTACTTCATTGATCTGTTTGGGCGAAACACCCAATCCGGTACAGACACCGGCAGAAATGGTATTGGAAGAAGTAACAAAAGGGAAAGTTCCGAAATCAATATCGAGCATACTGCCCTGTGCGCCTTCTGCCAGTACTTTTTTGCCCTTGCTGATCTGGTCGTTGATGAAGTATTCGCAATTGATCACATTCAGCGTCTTCAGGAATTCGAGTGCTTCAAAAAACTCTGCTTCCCAGCTGGAAATATCTTCTGTGAAATGAAAATTATTCAGCAGTACCTGGTGTTTTGCACGCAGTTCGTTATACTGGTTTTTGAAATTGGGGTGGAGAATATCACCTACACGTAATGCATTGCGGCCGGTTTTATCCATATAGGCCGGACCGATACCTTTCAGGGTTGATCCGATTTTTCCTTCTCCCTTGGAAAGCTCAGAAGCTTTGTCCAGTGCCCGGTGGGTAGGGATGATGATATTGGTTCTTTCAGAAATGAAGAGATTCTTTTTTACATCAACACCATGTGCCGCCACCGCTTCGCATTCTTTTTTGAGGGTGATGGGATCCAGCACCACACCGTTTCCGATGATATTGATCTTATCCTGGTGGAAAATGCCGGAAGGGATCTGGTGCAGTACCATTTTCTTGCCTTCTACGTATAGGGTATGCCCTGCATTCGGACCTCCCTGGAAACGGGCGATGATATCATACCTGGGAGCGAAATAATCCACGATCTTTCCTTTTCCCTCATCTCCCCATTGTAAACCTAAAATAACGTCAACCATAAAATGATTTTAAATCAGGGGCAAAAATAAGTGATGCCTATCAGTAAAACCTAATAACAGAGAATTAAATCTTATGGTTGGCGAAGGATGTGTGTAAAATGGGTCAGGAAATATTTTCCATTTCAAAACGATCAACTGTTTGTATACCGTTCAGCTCTTTCAGCCGCAGTACCAGCTCTTCCAGTTCTTCTTTGTCGTGCACAAAAACCTTGATGGTTCCTTCAAACAAACCTTCCCGGGATTCGATGGTAAGACCGGCAATATTGATGCGCAGATCGCCACTGATCACATTGGTGATTTTATTGATAACACCCACATCGTCCAGGCCTATAATCTTCAGACCGGTAAGGAAGGAGATCTCTTTGTTCTTGGCCCATTTGGTCTTTACCACCCGGTGGCCATAGTTGGCCATTAATTGGGCCGCATTGGGACAGTTGGTGCGGTGGATAATCAGTCCTTTACCCGTGCTAACAAATCCAAATACGTCATCGCCCGGAATGGGGTGGCAGCATTTGGCCAGGGTATACATGATTTTATCGCTGCTTTCGCCAAAAATGATCAGTTCTGAATCTTTCCGGTTGTTATTCTTGGCCTGGATCTGTTCTGTTGTCAGTTCCTGTATAACCGGTTTGGCTTTGGGAATCTCCAGTTTATCGCCCAATACCTGGAACTCCTTCAACTCCCGCAGGTCAATGGCTTTGGTGGCAATCTTGTAATGCAGGTCGAGCGGGGAAGGCAATTTGTAGAATTGTACCAGTTCATCAATATTGTATTGACTATAGGCGGCGCCCATGCTTTCCATTTTGCGCTGCAGGGTGTATTTGCCGTCTTCCGCTATTTTTCTTTTTTCCTCCCGAAGGGCATCTTTGATCTTGCTTTTGGCTTTGGCCGTAACCACAATACCGAGCCAGTCTTCTGAAGGTTTCTGTTTGTTGCTGGTGATAATCTCTACCTGGTCGCCACTGCGCAGTTTGTGGCTGATGGGCACCAGCCGGTGGTGTACTTTGGCGCCGATACATTTGGTTCCGATGGCAGAGTGAATGGAAAAAGCGAAATCCAGTGCGGTACTGCCGGTGGGCAACATTTTCACTTCTCCCTTGGGAGTATACACATAAATTTCTTCTGCGAGAAAAGAGGTTTTAAAATCCTGCAGAAAATCAACCCCATCCGTATCCTGCGTGCTCAATACTTCGCGGATCTGGCCAAACCATTTGTCAAAACGATCTTCATCGGCGCTTCCTTCCTTGTATTTGTAGTGAGCCGCCAAACCTTTCTCGGCAATCTCATTCATCCGTTTGGTTCGGATCTGCACTTCCACCCATTTTCCCTGCGGACCCATTACCGTGGTATGCAAAGCTTCGTAACCGTTATTCTTGGGGTTACTAAGCCAGTCGCGCAGCCGTTCAGGCGAAGGAGTATATTCATCAGTGATCATGGAATATACTTTCCAGCAGTCTTCTTTTTCTTTTTCAGGCGATGAATCCAGGATCACACGGATGGCGAACAGATCATACACTTCCTCAAAAGCCACAGATTTCTTCTTGATCTTGTTCCAGATAGAGTGGATGCTTTTAGGACGTCCGTAGATCTCGAAATTAAAACCGCCCTGGGTCAGTTTTTCCTTTAAGGGGCGGATGAATTCGTTGATATAGCGGGTCCTTTCCCTCTTGGTTTCGGATAGTTTTCGCGCAATTTCCCGGTAAGCTTCCGGCTCCATGTATTTCATGGACAGGTCTTCCAGCTCGGTTTTGATATTGTACAGACCCATCCGGTGCGCCAGCGGGGCATATACCCATACGGTTTCGGAAGCGATCTTCAGCTGTTTTTCCCGTTTCATGCTGTCGAGCGTACGCATATTATGCAGCCGGTCGGCCAGTTTGATCAGGATCACCCGGGGATCATCTGTGAGCGTGAGCAGGATCTTTTTGAAATTCTCTGCCTGCTGGCTGGTATTGGTGTCCATCACATTCGAGATCTTGGTCAGACCGTCTACGATCTTCGCGATCTCGTTCCCGAATTCACGCTGCACATCGTCGAGGTTGATGTCGGTATCTTCTACGGTATCGTGCAGTAATGCGCAAATAGTGCTTCGTACCCCCAGGCCGATCTCTTCCACACAGATCATGGCTACGGCAATGGGGTGGAGAATATAGGGCTCGCCGCTTTTTCTGCGCATGGTTTTGTGCGCATCGGCCGCCATTTCAAAGGCCTGGCGAACCAGCTCCTTGTCGCCTTTTTTCAGTTTGGGACGTAAGCCCCGTAACAGGGCACGGTAATGCCTGACGATCTCGTTTTTTTCCTGCTCGGGATTGAGATTGTATTTGGGTACAACTGGTTCTGTAACGGTTTCCGGTGCCTGCTCCATATTCTGTAGCGAATATACGAAAGGATGGTGAGTCGTGAATCGTGAGTCGTCAGTCGTCAGTGGTGAGTAGTGAGGGGTGAATGGGCAATGGTGAATGGTTAATAGGTGGGGCGGTTTTTACGGGATGATTCACTATTCACGATTGCCCATTTACCAACGCAGAATTTCTATAATCGGTAAGCCTGCCTGTCTGATACCCCTTACCTTTGCCTCCTACCATGAGCGATCAGCCCAAAAAGAAAATATTCGATTTTTCACTGTTAGGCAGGGTTTTCTTCTTTGTAAAACCATACCGCTCGTTTTTTTATGTGAGCCTGCTGCTGGCTATTGTGATGGCGGTGTTTGCGCCGATCCGTCCTTACCTGATCCAGTTAACGCTGGATAAGGCCACCGGCAAAACCGTTCATGTACCCGGCTGGCTGGAATCGGGGCTGTTCCGTACGGATCTCTCTGATGCTACCCGGTTTATCATTGCCGTTAGTATTTTCCAGGTGATCTTTTTGTTTGTGGAAACAGCGATCCGTTTCCTGTTCACATTTATTACCGCCTGGATGGGGCAGAGTGTGGTAAAAGACATGCGCAATGCGGTGTACAAAAAGATCCTGAGCCTGAACCTGGGCCAGTTTGATAAAACCCCGATCGGTACCCTTACTACCCGTACGATCAATGATATAGAAAGTATCAACGATATTTTTTCAGACGGACTGATTCCCATCATCGCCGATCTGTTAACGATCATCATTACGCTGGCAACCATGTTCTGGATAGACTGGCGGCTGACCCTGCTGAGCCTGGTGCCTTTCCCGGTCATGATCATTGCTACCTATTATTTCAAAGAAAGTGTGAACAAGAGTTTTATCCGTGTTCGTAATGCAGTGGCGGCACTGAATGCTTTTGTGCAGGAGCATATTACGGGCATGCAGGTGGTGCAGGCATTTGCCGCCGAGGACAGGGAGTTTGCCAAATTCCAGAAAATCAATGCCGAACACCGGAACGCGAATATCAACGCCATTTTTGCTTACTCTGTTTTCTTTCCTGTAGTGGAAGTGGTGCTCGCGGTAAGTACCGGTTTGCTGGTATGGTGGATCGCCGGTCAATCGCTGGATGCAGGATTGCTGGTGGCTTTTATCTTATACCTGAACCAGATCTTCCGCCCCCTGCGGGTGATTGCCGATAAGTTCAATGTATTGCAGATGGGAATGATTGCTGCCGAGCGTGTGTTGAAAGTGTTGGATAATGCAGATATAACACCAGCATCCGGTCCGGATGCCTATCAGCCCGAAAAAATGGAAGGCAGTATTGAATTTGATCATGTGTCTTTTGCATATGCGGAACCCAATTATGTATTAAAGAATATCAATTTTCAGGTAAAAGCGGGTGAAACAGTGGCGTTGGTGGGGCATACCGGTAGCGGTAAAACCTCCATCATCAGTCTGCTGAACCGCCTCTATCATATACAAAAGGGGGAGATCCGGATTGATGGGGTAAATATTGAAGCGTATGAGCTGGATACCCTGCGCAGGAATATCGGCGTGGTGTTACAGGATGTGTTCCTGTTTTCCGGTTCGGTGATGGATAATATTACGTTACGAAACCCCGAGATCTCCCGCGAGCAGGTGATTCATGCAGCTAAAATGATCGGGGTGGATGAATTTATCATGCAATTGCCCGGAGGGTACGATTATAATGTGATGGAACGGGGGAGTACCCTGAGCCTGGGCCAGCGCCAGTTATTGTCTTTTATCCGCGCCCTCTTATACGACCCGGCTATCCTGATCCTGGATGAAGCCACTTCTTCTATTGATACTGAAAGTGAAATGCTCATCGAAAAAGCGACGGAGGCACTGATCTCCGGCCGTACCTCTATTGTGATCGCACACCGGCTTTCCACCATCCGCAAAGCGGATAAGATCATTGTGCTGGACAAAGGAGAAGTTAAAGAAATGGGGACTCACGAAGAGCTATTGAATTTGGGCGGATTTTATGCTAAATTGCATGAGATGCAGTTTGATAAAAAGCGGGCTGTATTGGTATAAAATGATGTCTGAAACCAAGCACTTACTAAAAGAGGAAGACCAGGATGCCCT
>SCVK01000020.1 GCA_004297075.1 Chitinophagaceae bacterium | reverse complement strand
GGTAACCATCAAAAAATAAACTATGGAAAAAGGACTTTCAGGTAATATAGCCAAAGCATTTTTACAATCAAAGCTGACCATCCTGCTGATGTTCGCTTTCCTCGCCATCGGCGCATACAGTACTTTCCTGATGCCCCGAGAAGAGGAACCGCAGATCCAGGTGCCGATGGCAGATATCTTTATCGGTTACCCCGGTGCCACACCCAAAGAAGTGGAAACCAAGGTAGCTGCACCGCTGGAGAAATTCATCTCCAATATCAAGGGAGTAGAGTATGTGTATTCTACCTCCATGAAAGGGCAGGCCATGCTCATTGTTCAGTTTTATGTGGGCGAGGATGTGGAACGCTCCCTGGTAAAACTTTACAGCGAGCTGATGAAACATATGGATGCCATGCCACAGGGAACCACCCTGCCTCTCATTAAAACACGTGCCATTGATGATGTGCCGGTAATGGCCCTCACTTTGTGGGGAGAAAACTATGACGACTATCGTTTGAAATTACTCAGCCAGGAACTGTCCAACGAATTAAAGAAAGTACCTGATGTAGCAGATATCCAGATCACCGGTGGCAGAAACCGCGAAGTAAAAGTAGTTCTCGATAAATCACTGATGGCTTTACAGGGAGTGGATTTCCTCACCATCAGCAAATCTATTCAGGCAGGCAATACACAGAGCGATGCAGGCACTCTTTTACAAAATGATGCCGCCTTTTCTGTACAAACCGGCGACTTCTTAAATAGTGCCGAAGATGTGGCTAAACTGGTAGTAGGCATGAAAGGCGGTCAGCCCGTATACCTGAACCAGGTAGCCAAAGTAACAGAAGCCCCCTCTACCCCTGCCCAGTATGTTTTTTATGGCGCAGGAAAAGCAGATACAGCCGGTTACAAAAAATACAGTGCCGCTTATCCTGCTGTTACGCTTGCCATTGGTAAGAAAAAAGGAGCCGATGCCATGCAGTTGGCTACAGCCATCAAAGCCAAGGTAGCTAACCTGCAACAAAACCTGATTCCTTCAGATGTGCAGGTAAGCGAAACAAGAAATTATGGCGATACCGCTTCCCATAAAGTGTCGGAACTGCTGTTTCACCTCTTTATCTCGATTGTGGTAGTAACCTTATTTGTGATGCTGGCCATGGGATGGCGCGGTGGACTGGTCGTGTTTTTATCCGTACCGGTCACCTTTGCGCTTACACTGTTCAGTTATTATATGATGGATTACACTTTGAACAGGATCACCCTGTTTGCACTGGTATTCATCACGGGTATTGTGGTGGATGATTCCATCATCATTGCAGAGAACATGCACCGTCACTTCAAAATGCGTAAACTACCACCATTACAGGCTGCCATTTACGCAATCAACGAAGTAGGTAATCCAACCATACTGGCCACATTTACAGTAGTAGCGGCCGTGTTGCCCATGGCATTTGTATCAGGATTGATGGGACCCTATATGAGCCCAATGCCCATCGGTGCTTCTATTGCCATGTTATTATCATTGATCGTGGCATTGACCTTAACCCCATATCTCGGTTATATTTTCCTGCGTGAGAAAGAAAAGAAAGGAGTAACACAAGAAGATCATCATGGAGAAAAACTGGAAGAAAGCCGTATCTACAAGGTCTACTATTCGTTTATACAGCCTATGCTGGAAACACGTTGGAAAAGATGGGCATTTATCCTGGGTACTATCATAGTGCTGTTAGGATCGATGGTATTGTTCTATACCAAATCCGTAGCCGTTAAAATGCTGCCCTTCGATAACAAAAACGAGTTCCAGGTTGTGATCGATATGCCGGAAGGAACCACGCTGGAAAAAACACAGGCGGTAGCTGCAGATATCTCGAGTTATATTTCTGCGCAACCGATGGTAAAGAATTATGAAGGGTATGTAGGCACATCTGCACCGATCAGTTTTAACGGATTGGTTCGTCACTACGATGTTAGAAGAGGCGAAAACGTAGCCGATATCCAGGTAAACCTGGTAGATAAAACAGCACGTAGCGAACAAAGCCATGATATTGCTAAAGCCATGCGCGGCCCTATTCAGCAGATCGCTGCTAAGTATAACGCTAATGTAAAGATCGTAGAAGTACCACCTGGGCCTCCCGTACTCTCTACACTGGTAGCAGAAGTATATGGTCCGGATTATGAACAGCAGGTCGCTATCGCGAAGCAGATCAAACAGATGATGCAAACCACAACTGATGTGGTAGATGTAGACTGGATGGTAGAAGACGATCAGCACGAATACCGCGTTACCGTTGACAAAGAAAAAGCAATGCGCTATGGGGTAGCCACCGCACAGGTTACAGCCACCGTGCAGGCAGCATTATCAGGCATGCCATCCGGTAACCTGAACCTGCCCAAAGCTTTTACCCAGATACCTATCCGTTTGCAGGTAACGGATGCAGACAAAGGAAGTATGAATCAATTACTGGACCTCCAGGTAACCGGTATGCAGGGCAATATGGTAGCCTTGCGCGATGTGGTGAATGTACTAACAGCCACCAAAGACAAAAGCATCTACCGCAAAAACCAGAAAGAAGTAGTGTATGTGATGGCCGATATGGCAGGTAAACTGGAAAGTCCGTTTTATGCCATCTCGCAGATCTCCGACAGTCTGAAGAATATCAAACTACCCGCTGGTTATACAACCCTGGCAGAAGAATATACCCATCAACCGGAGAACCAGGATGTGTATACATTGAAATGGGATGGCGAGTGGCAGATTACGTATGAGGTATTCAGAGACCTCGGTATCGCATTCGCAGCAGTGATCATCATCATTTATGTTTTGATCGTAGGCTGGTTCCAGAATTTTACCGTTCCGTTGGTGATGCTGGCGGCCATACCGCTTTCATTGATCGGTATCCTGCTGGGTCACTGGGTAATGGGTGCCTATTTTACGGCTACTTCTATGATCGGTTTTATTGCCCTGGCAGGCGTGATGGTCCGAAATTCGATATTGCTGATCGACTTCATCAATATCCGTTTACGCGAAGGCATCCCTTTAAAACAAGCCATCATTGAAGCCGGTGCGGTAAGAACCACCCCCATCCTCTTAACAGCCGGTGCCGTAGCACTGGGTGCCATTATCATCCTGTTCGATCCGATCTTCCAGGGACTGGCCATCTCGCTGATGGGAGGAACCATTACATCTACATTCCTGACACTGTTGGTAGTGCCACTGCTCTATTATAAAATGATGTGTGGTACAACCAAATAAAATCAACCCTTATGCAACTATTCATTATCACCGCCTTAAAAGAATACAGCGACCAGGCCGCGGCCTTGTTAAAAAAAGCAGGTATTCACATTTTCAGTGCCACTGATATCCAGGGGTTCAAAGACGGCAGCAGCCATAACCTGCTCGACGATTGGTTCAGCGCCGGAGAGGCCCAGTTCGATTCGATTCTCCTGTTTTCGTTTACCAGTACCGAACTGGCCAGCCGGGCCATGGAACTGGTGAAAGAATATAACGAAAAACTGGCCGATGAGTTTCCGCTCCGGGCTTTTACGTTAAATGTTCAACAATCATCACATTAAACCTACCCTCATGAAAGAAAGAATCGTTCGCGCCGTTGCCGGCACATTTGTTTTGATCAGTGTAGTACTGGCATTTTATGTAAATATTCAGTGGTTATGGCTCGCTGTATTTGTGGGTGTTAACCTGCTGCAGTCATCTTTTACCCGTTTCTGTCCCTTGGAGATCATTCTGGTGAAAGCCGGTGTGAAAGAAGATAATATAGCAGGTAAGAATAATACAAACTGTTGTTAGTCTGTTGAAGGGGGTACCCCCCGAACCCCCCGAACCCGTGTAAATCTGTGTCATCTGCGGCCCGGCTATTCGCTGAAAGCCCTGATGGCACTGGATTTCCGGCTTTATTTCAAAAAAAAACGTCCGAAATACGCCCGTACCCCTAATTTTGCGCAATTCCTCGCAGAAATGAACCCTACATTAAACTCCAACGAATCAATCCCGTCACAAAAGAAAAAGATCATTGTTTTGGGCAGTGGTCCTAACAGAATTGGTCAGGGTATTGAGTTTGACTACTGTTGTGTACATGGCTTACTGGCCATTAAAGAGTGTGGTTACGAGTCCATTATGGTGAACTGTAACCCCGAAACCGTATCAACCGATTTTGATATGGCGGATAAACTCTATTTCGAGCCGGTATATTGGGAACATCTCTGGGAGATCATTGAACTGGAGAAACCGGAAGGTGTTATTGTACAGCTGGGCGGACAAACCGCTTTAAAGCTGGCCAAACGTTTGCACGAGAACGGCATTAAGATCATTGGTACTGCTTTTGAAGACATGGATATTGCAGAAGACCGTGGCCGTTTCAGTGATCTGTTGAAAGAACTGAATATCCCTTACCCTGAATATGGTACCGCCCTGAATGCCGACGAAGCCATTGCCGTTGCCAACCGGGTGGGTTACCCGGTACTGGTAAGACCCAGTTATGTGATCGGCGGACAAAGAATGCGGATCGTGATCAATGACGAAGATGTAGAGAAAGCCGTTATCAGCCTGCTGAAACATTTACCCGGTAATAAGATCCTGATCGATCATTTTCTCGATCGTTGCCAGGAAGCGGAGGTAGACGCCATTTTCGACGGCGAGAATTTTCATGTGATGGGTGTGATGGAACATATTGAACCTGCCGGTATTCACAGCGGCGATAGTAATGCGGTTCTGCCGTCATTCAATCTTACGCCATTGATCGTGGAGACCATGGAATATTATTCCGAAAAGATCGCCCGGGCGCTGAAGATCAAAGGTCTCATCAATATCCAGTTTGCCATCAAGAACGATAAGGTATACGTGATCGAAGCCAATCCAAGGGCTTCACGTACCACACCTTTCATTGCCAAAGCATACCAAATCCCTTACCTCAATATTGCCACCAAAGTAATGATCGGCGCAGCCAAACTGACCGATTTTACCATGGAGAAAAAATTAGAGGGTTACGCCATCAAGGAACCTGTTTTCAGTTTCGAGAAATTCCCTGGCGTAAACAAAGAACTCGGCCCTGAAATGAAGAGTACCGGCGAAGCCATCCGCTTCATCAAAGACCTGCGCGATCCTTATTTCCGTACCCTGTACAAGGAAAGAAGTATGAACCTCAGCAAATAAACAAGGATACTTATACCGCGTATTTATACCTGATTTAACAGCCGGTTCTGCAAAGACCGGCTGTTTTGATTAGGTTTAGCCATGCGGCGATATGGGAAAAAATACTGGCGCTCCGCCCCTTTTGTACGACTATTGATTCCGTTGATCCCCGGCATCCTGCTGGGCCGATACCTGGTTGTACCTTTTGCGCTTCTTTGCATCACCGGTCTGGTTGCTTTAGGGTTGCTTTTGCTGTTTCGGTTTTTGTCGTTGGCCACACAATACCGGCTGAGATGGATCACCGGCCTCTTATTCAACCTGCTGTTAATCTGTCTCGCTGTTTCCCGAACCTGGCTGCAGGATCTCCGGCACCAACCCAACTGGATTGGTCATCACTTGCAACAAACCACCGGCATCCTGGTAACGCTGCAGGAAACACCTGTTACCAAAGCCAACTCCTGCAAAGCACAGGCTAAAACGGAATGGGTACATACACAGAAAGGCTGGTTACCAGTGCAGGGAAACCTGTTACTCTATTTCAGAAAAAATAAGCTGCCGCCGGACATTACCTTTGGCTCGCAACTGCTGATACAGAAAAACCTGCAACCCATCACCAACAGCGGTAACCCCGGGGCTTTTGACTACCGGCAATACTGCGCTTTTCAGGGTATTCATCACCAGCTGTTTCTGCAGGATGGAGAATACAGGTTGCTTGCTACAAAAGGACTTTCCTGCTTCACCAGGGCTTTGATCCGTACCCAGACCAAACTGCTTACAATCCTTCGCAAATGGATCCCCGGAAAAAAAGAACAGGGTGTGGCAGAAGCATTACTGATCGGCTATCGCGAAGACCTTGATAAAGACCTGGTGCAGGCCTACAGCAATACCGGTGTAGTGCATATCATCGCCATCAGCGGTTTACACCTTGGTATGATCTATGGGTTATTGTTGCTTCTGCTCAAACCCTTCCGCAAATACAAGGCGATCCGCATCATCCGGCCAGCGGTACTGCTATTGGTTTTATGGGGATTCAGTTATCTCGCAGGCATGGCCCCCTCCATCTTACGATCAGTGGTCATGTTTTCCTTTATCATTTTTGGCGAAAGTCTTGGCAGGCGAACGCAGATCCTGAATACCCTGGCCGCTTCAGCATTCTGTTTACTTATCTACAATCCCTATTTTCTCTGGGATGTTGGTTTTCAGTTATCGTACACGGCCGTTGCCAGCATAGTGATTTTCAGGCAGCCCATTTACCGCAGTATCTATCTGGAGAATCCCCTGCTGCGAAACCTCTGGCAGCTCAATGCCGTAACCCTGTCGGCACAGATCCTCACTTTACCTGTAGTGCTCTACTATTTTCACCAGTTTCCCAACTTATTTCTCTTTACCAATTTCATCGCTGTGCCTTTATCGGGCTTCATCTTATACGGCGAGTTATTTTTATTGCTGGTGCACAAGTTCATCTTTGTCAATGAATTCACAGGTAAAATCATCACCTTTCTCATCCACCAACTGAACCAGGTAATCGAGAATACCCATCGCCTTCCTTTTGCCGTTACCGGTAATATTGCCTTCAGCCTGGCACAGGCACTCCTGCTGTATGGTGTACTGATCGGTTTTGCCTTATGGATCAGTACCAAAAAGCCAATGACATTGATAGCGGCACTGTCTGCTTTCGCGGGCATATATTGTATGCGTGCCATCTCAGTTATAGAACAAAAGCAACAGCATAAACTGGTTGTATACAATATTCCCCGGATGCAGGCCATGGATATTATAGAAGGACGAAACTTTTTATTCCGCGGAAGCCCACTGCTACAGGATAATACCCGCCTTGTCAATTATCACCTGGCTCCAGCCCGGCTTTTTTGGGGTATTTCCCAACCTGATCAGCTAAAACATACCCGGATTTCCGGAAACCTCATTGCTGGCAGCCGGAAAACCATATTGGTGATCGATCGCGCACTAAGCGGCCCTCTGCCAGCCGAAAAAATTCCCGTAGACATTATTATTCTCAGCGGTAATCCCCGCCTGCACCTCAGTCAGTTGACCCAAAGATTTATTTGTGCACAATATATATTCGACAGCAGTAATCCATTGTGGAAAATACAGTACTGGAAAAAAGACGCGGACAGCCTACATTTGCGGCACCATACCATTTCTGAGCAGGGTGCTTTTGAAGTGGATCTCTGACGAACGCGCCGTTCTTTATTTCAACCAACCCACGCGGGTTAAACACAGCAACATGCAAAAGAAAATTCAATCTGCCCTTATCTCCGTTTTTTACAAAGACGGACTGGAACCCATTGCCAAAAAATTACAGGAACTGGGAATCACCATTTATTCAACCGGCGGTACCCAGAAATTTCTGGAAGATCTCGGTGTTACCTGTGTACCCGTTGAAAGTCTGACCACCTACCCATCCATCCTCGGAGGCAGGGTAAAAACACTGCATCCTGCTATTTTCGGAGGCATCCTGGGCAGAAGATATGAAGCACAGGACCTGGCAGAGATGAAAGAATATAATATTCCCGAGATCGACCTCGTGATTGTTGATCTATACCCTTTCGAAGAAACCCTGCGTACCACCACAGAAGAAAAACTCATCATCGAAAAAATTGATATTGGTGGCCCATCCATGATCCGTGCAGCGGCCAAAAACTTCCGAGACCTGGTAGTGATTGCGGCCAAAGACGATTACGCATCTCTCGAAAAATTACTGGCCGAACAAAAAGGCGAAACCACCATCGAACAGCGAAAAGCCTATGCGGCCAAAGCTTTTGAAGTGGTGATGCATTACGATATTGCCATCAGCAACTATTTCAATCCAGGTATGCAGCAGGTATTGCGCTATGGAGAGAACCCGCACCAATCGGCCGTATTCCATGGCAACCTCGCCGAACTGTTCACACAGCTGAACGGAAAAGAACTTTCTTATAACAACCTGGTAGATGTGGATGCTGCGGTACAGCTGATCCAGGAATTTACCAGCACCCAACAGGCTGTGTTCGGGATCATCAAACACACCAATGTTTGTGGTATTGCAGAAAGGGCCACTGTAAAACAAAGCTGGGACGCTGCACTGGCCGGCGATCCGGAAAGTGCATTTGGTGGTGTACTGGTATGTAACCAGCCCATTGACAAAGCCACGGCCGATGCCATCAATGAGATCTTCTTCGAAGTACTGATCGCACCGGCATTTGATGCAGACGCGCTGGAAGTATTGAAAAGCAAAAAGAACCGGATCCTGCTCCAGCTTACCGCCAATACTGCCAAACTCAAAACCCCTTCCAAATCCTTACTCAATGGAACACTGGAACAGGGTGCAGATATCGGCAATTACAGCAAATGGGAAGAAGTAGGTGGCAGAGAAACCACAGCCGCCGAAAAAGAAGACCTGCTATTCGGCAACCTCGTTTGCAAACACCTGAAGAGTAATGCCATCGCACTGATCAAGAACAAACAACTGGTAGGAAAAGGTTGCGGACAAACCAGCCGCATCGATTCGCTGCGCCAGGCCATTGATAAAGCCAAACAATTCAATTTCGATCTCAAGGGTGCGGTATTGGCCTCCGATGCGTTCTTCCCTTTTAACGATTGTGTGCAGATCGCACATGCAGCCGGTATGGAAGCATTTATACAGCCCGGCGGTTCTGTCAGAGACAAAGACAGCATTGAATACTGCGTTACCAACGGCCTTGCTATGGTAATGACCGGTATGCGTCACTTCAAACATTAAAACAACAGAACTTCTCCCATGGGGGAAGTTCTTATGGGACGGCGGGTATGACCACCAAACAAAAAGCCTATATCGCTTTAACACTTACCAGTATTATCTGGGGCACCAGCTGGATCGCCAGTAAGATTGGCGTGCAGAAAGTGCCCGGACTGGAAGTGGCTGCCATCCGGCAATTAATTGCGGGTGTGGTGCTGGTAGTTTTTTTTCTTATCCGGGGCGAGAAGATTCCCAGCTGGAAAGAACTACGCTGGTTAACACTGATGGCGGTATTGTTGTTCATCTCCGCTAATGGCATCGCAACCGTTGCCCTAAAATATGTACCCAGTGGTATGGGGGCATTGATTTCGGCACTCTATCCATTATGCGTGGTCATTATTGAAAGAATTTTTTATAAAAACACAAAAATTACCCTGGGAACTTTTGCCGGACTGTTTCTTGGCATTGGCGGTATTGCCATTGTATTTTACGATAATGCTTTTCATAACTACACAGAAGGGTATGCGTGGGGCATCATTCTATCGGTACTGGCCATGTTGAGCTGGAGCGTGGGAACCATCGTACTTTCCCGCACCAAAATAAAAATGAATGCCTACAATGCCACCGGCTGGCAGATGCTGATCAGTGCAGTAATCCTTTTTATTATGCTGCTTGTTTCAGGTGATCATATTCCGCTATCCCAGATACCGCATGAAACCTGGGGCGCTATTGCTTACCTCGTGGTGGCCAGTAACCTCATCACTTTCGCTGCTTTTATTTATTCGATGAAACACCTGCAGCCTGCCGTGGCCTCCTTGTACGCATATATCAACCCGATTGTTGCCATATATGTGGGTTCATTGGTGATGAATGAAAAGATCACCCTCAGCATCATCATAGGGTCACTGATTACGTTAGTAGGTGTTTACCTCGTAAACCAAAGTCTACGCAAACAGAAAGAGATCCTTACCCAAACCACCGATGCAGATGCAATGTGATGTTTGATCGCTGGCCAAGCGGGTAAATCAGCCGAAATTATTAGATAGAAACGCTTCATACATTCCTCTCCAATCTCTCCATTGTGGCTGATCTGTTAAAAAGTGATTATGAAACAGGGTGATGAACTCACCATTCACTTCTTTCACGATATCATGATAGTATTGAATTTCTTCAGCAGCCTGTTCCGCGGTATATCCCTGGTTAAAATAAGAACTGGCTTCCATGAAACATAAGGGATGGATTCGTAAGGTGGTCGTTATTTCCTGCGCCAGATCGTACCAGTAAAAAGGCAAACAATAAGACGCCCTGAACCCATTCACACCACCGTATGCCATAGAATAATCATCTGTCATACCCGCTGCCAACAGCCGCCGGTACGTATCAGGCAGGGTAAACCGCAGATAGTGTTGGCGGGAAATAATTACAGGTTGCTGTATTATTTTTTGAAGAAAAGATTTCTCCTCTTCCAGTAACCTCTCCTCTGTTCCACTTTGCCAGGAAGGATGTAAACCAATTGTATTTTTCACAGCCAACCCGCGATACAACTGCTGCAGGGCTTTCGAATGTGCGGACAAATTTTTATCGTAAACGCCTCTTTTCAGAATAGTAAGTAAAAAGTAAATGGGTTGTAATCCACACTTCTCATGTAGCCTCTGAATCCAGTCAAACGTGTCATACGGATCTTTTTTCTTTCCGCTGTATACGTTCCCTCTTTCTATCACCTGTTCAAACTTTCCCTGCAGCAGATCACGGTAAAAGCCGAGTACATTTTTCCATAGGGGTTTGTGGAGGTAGCTGAAAGCTTCGTCGATGTCGTAGGTGGGGATAAAACGAAATCGTGAATCGTGAGTGGTGAGTCGTGAGTCGTGAGTGAAGAGTTGTAGTTTTTGGGATAATTTTTTTAGCCAGAGATTTACCAGGGGTTGTTTTAAAAAACCTTCTTTATATGCATGGCTGTTGGTATGCGAATAGCGGCCATACTGGTCCAGTGTATGTGGCAGGTATTCTTCGTAACGGGAGAGCAGGTAAAAAGCAGCCGCAAAAATATCAAAGGGAAGATCTCCCTCCGTTTGAAAAAAAACAGGTAGTTCCTCCCAGTAAGAAATCTGTACTTGCTGTGCTGTGATCCCCGTTTCTAAAAGCAAATCATGGGGAAGGATCCGGAAACTACCGGTGATTATTTCATCTGAGTAATTGAGGCAATACTTTCCGTATTCCGGGATCTTTTCTTTGGAATCTGTTACTGTTACACCGGGCAAAACCGTTTGAATGATATAGGTCAACCGCGCAGTCAACCGCGGCGTGTACACCACCAAAGTATCAACACCCGAAGATTCCAATGACTGATAATTGTTTACTGGTTTGTAATTACCGGCGTTTCTCTTTCCACATTTCATTAAAGGTCTTACCACTGAAGTCCAGATCACTCCGGTGGGTTGTCCAGCCTTTGAATACTTTATTCACCACCCAGTTCTTCATTTTACCGGTGCCCATATTCATCATGCCCCTGCTTAAACTGGCCGTCTTCCACATTTTCCAGGCAAGCCGCTCAGCCAGCGAGCTCGAGCCCTGCACTACCGCTTCATGCCGGTTATCAAGTAACAGTTCATGCAGGTTAATTCTAACCGGGCATACTTCTGTACAGTTCCCACACAGGGAAGAAGCATAACTGAGGTGTTTATATTCCTCCATGCCCCTGAGATAGGGAGTGATCACTTTACCGATCGGACCACTATAGGTAGTTTCATAGGCATGACCGCCAATATTTTTGTACACCGGACAGGCATTCAAACAGGCCCCGCAACGGATACAATACAAAGCCTCGCGCGAAGTGGGATGTGCCAGCAGGTTGGTTCTGCCATTGTCCAGCAGTATCACATACATTTCTTCCGGACCATCCGATTCATTCGGTTGTTTCGGACCCGATACAATTGTATTATACACGGTTATCTTCTGCCCGGTACCATAAGTAGATAGCAGCGGCCAGAACAAAGCCAGATCGTTGATAGAGGGAATCACTTTTTCAATGCCCACCACCACAATATGTGTTTTGGGCCAGGCACAGCTTAAGCGGGCATTACCTTCATTTTCGGTAACGGCTATTCCGCCTACATCAGCTACAATAAAGTTGGCGCCGGTAACACCTACTTCAGCCTGCACATATTTTTCGCGCAGAATTTTACGTGCCACCAATGTCAGTTCCTCGGGCGATAAACCGGCGGGTGTTCCCAGTTTTTCTGCAAACAAACGCGCTACATCTTCCTTGCTTTTATGCATGGCAGGTGTTACAATATGATAAGGGGGTTCGCCGTCCAGCTGTTGTATATATTCGCCCAGGTCTGTTTCCACACTTTCTATGCCGATCGATTCCAGATAATCATTCAGGTGAATTTCTTCGGTTACCATACTCTTGCTCTTCACCAGTGTTTTGCACTGTTTCTCGCGGCAGATCTTGCCGATAGCTTCAGTGGCTTCAGCGGTATTCTCTGCCCAGATCACTTTGGCGCCCCTGGCCGTGATCTTTTTCTCAAATTCCAGCAGGTAGCGGTCAAGGTGTTCGATCGCATCCCATTTACGGTTTTTGGCCTGTTCGCGCGCATCCATCACATGGTTCCCAAATTGCTGTTTGCCTTGTGGAACCACGGCATTATACTTGCCAATATTAAAATTGATTTTCCGCCTGTGTTCCAGGTCGGCCGCTTTAATGGTACTCTTGGCAATGAAGGATGCTGCCGTATCTTTCATGATGATGTATATTTCGTTACTGCCGTATGAATCTATTGCCTTTGTCAATCAATCAGAACACCGCCTCAACGGTTCTTGTCCAGATGCGTTGCCGCTGCTTCCAATGCAGCATAAAATTCTTCACCGTATTTCCTGATCAGTGAATCTTTCAGAAATACATATACCGGTACTTTCAGTTTTTTACCCAGTGAACAGGCTGCCGCGCATAAATCTTCTCTCGGCTCATAGTTCACATATTCCACATCCGGATCCCGCTTGCTTTTCTGTATCCTGATCGGGAAGAGATGACAGCTGATCGGTTTTTTCCAGTCCAGCTTGCCTTCATTATAGGCTTGTTCTATCCCGCATTTGATCACTCCCTGTTTATCATGGTAGCCATATACACAGATAGACCCGTTGATCGTGGGTGTTACCCAACCAAATTCCTTGTCATAAATATATTTCCCCTGCTTCTCTACTTCTTTGATCCCCTCTGCCGTCATATAGGGCTTGATCATTTCATAATAGGTCTTCAGCTTCTCCAGCTCCCATTTCTCCATGGGTGCACCGGCATCGCCATCTTCACAGCAACCGCCCTTGCATTTAGTGAGGTCACATACAAACTGTTCTTCCAGGATCTCGTCACTGACGAGTTTATTATCGATGGCTATCATTATCCGGTTCACTGATTGATTTAGCCAAAGATAATCCCATTCGGGCAGCCCACACCGTGGTTATGGCCCAAATAATTAACAATTTAAAAGTAACCCGTTGGCAGTATGGGCGTTATATAACAAACAGGTCACCGGCAGGGTGTACTTTGTTTGCCTTACGGCCGCCCTTTTCAGGGTGGCCTTGTTTTGGAATTGTTTACTTACGCCACTGAAAAGTCTGGATCAGATGTTTCATATCCTCCAGCAAAAACCGGTTCACAATACCCAGCGAGTCTGCATTGGGGGTAGCATCAAAATACAGGGCTCCCCGCAGAAAATGACGGGTCGAATCGGTTACAAAAAACTGGTTAGCCGTTGCCACATCACCTCCTACCGTAAAAAAGATCCCATGCACCCCATTGGGTGTAGCAATCAGCGTATCATCGATAGAATAGGCTTTGGAAGTATGTTTCCCCGTCAGGGCAAAACTGTGTTTTACCAGGGTATCAAAATTATTCCGGCCTATCTCTTTATAGCTCACATAAATCCTGCCGTTGAACTGCGGAAAATCAACATTGACCCACCAGGGGTTCTCCGTAGCTTCTCCAAAAAAAGTACTGTCTTTTACCACATTGGCATATACAGGATACTCAAACGAATATGGATAACCCGGCTGGTCAAATACACGGTATTTTTTTTCGGGGAAATTGATCCGATAATACCCTTTGGGTTTGGGTGTGAATGTGCTGTTGCAGGAAGAAATCATGATACCTGCGCCCACCACCATTAAAACTGCCACCAACAAAAAACGGCTTTTCTGATACAAACCGGCAACCATTACACAACTACTGTCAACTATTTTCCTCATCATGCTAATTGTGGTTTGATCGTAACTTTTACTTTCTGTATCCGGTTCCTTTCTACTTCCAGCACAGTAAATTCAAAATCGCCGGTCTGCAATACCCTGGCAGGTTGCGGAATCTCTCCCGCCAGCTCCAGCACCAGTCCTGCTACCGAGTCGCTCTCTCCTTTTACCGAATCAAAAGTATCTGTAGGCAGGTCCATAATCTTACATACATCGTTGATCATGGTCCTACCCTCAAAAATATAATTATACTCATCCAGCTTTTTATAACTGGTTTCCTCTTCATCAAATTCATCCTTGATCTCTCCGATCACTTCTTCCAGAATATCTTCCAGCGTAACAATCCCGCTTGTGCCGCCAAACTCATCTACCACTACGGCAAAATGGATTCTTTTAGACTGGAACTCTTTTAAAAGATCTTCAATAAATTTCTGCTCGTGTACAAAATAAGGCTGTCGCATCAGGGGGTGCCAGTCAAATTCATCCGACTCGTTCAGGTAAGCGATCAGGTCTTTCGTGTGTATCATACCCAGCACATTGTCCAGGTCTTCTTTGTACACCGGTAACCGACTGTAATTCAGATCCCTTGCTGTAGCAATCAGTTCTCCAAAACTGACCGAATGATCAATGCCATGCACATCCACCCTTGTTTTCATGATCTGTTTCACCGTAATATTCCCGAACTTGACGATCCCCTTCAGGATATTTTTCTCGTTTTCTGATGCCGTGTTCTGTGTGGTAAGGTCAATGGCATGATCCAGTTCCTCCAGGCTGTACGCGCCACCCGGCCGGTTGGTCAGCTTGCGTTCTATGATGTCTGAATATTTCACCAGCCGTTTGCTCAGTCCGGCACAGGCATAGGAAACCGCCTGTACAATACCGCCAAAATCTTTGGCAAAACGTACATTGTTCTGTGTAGCCAGTACTTTGGGCATCACTTCTCCAAACAATACCAGTATAAAAGTAACCGCGATCACTTTGATCAGGAACTCGACCCATACGGCATTAAACTGTTCAAAGTTGAACATGTTATCGATGAGCAGGTTGGAGATGATGATGATGGAAATATTGATAAAACTGTTTGCGATCAGCAGCGAGGCCAATAATACTTTGGGCTCTTCCAGCAGGTCTACAATGCGTTTGTAGGCGGGTTGCTGTTTCGATTTCAGGTTATTGATGTCCTTATAGGTAAGGGAGAAAAAAGCCACTTCCGAACCGGAAAGTACAAATGAAAGAAAGAGCAGCAGTAACAAAACCATCACCAGTACAGTAGTGCCCTGTGCCTGTATGGCCGCCAGTAAAACAGGATGTGAGAAAAGCTGAAGAACCGGGTGGTGATCCAAAGTTTGTTTTTTTAGTGAACGATCAGTATAGCAGGCAGTACTACTGCACTTGCTTTCTGTTTTCCAAAAGTATTGTTTTTACGGGTTTGATCAGAAAGGTAAACTTTCCCCCGGGTCCGCCATAGGCGGTATCTCATCTCCCGGATATCCTTCCAGCGAATCATGCCCACCATGTGCACCATGCCCTTCGCCTCTCTTATCCAGCATAATCAGGTTATCGCCCACCACTTCTGTGGCAAATTTTTTATTACCATCCTTGTCTTCCCAGCTTCGGGTGCGCAGCCTTCCCTCCACATAGATCAAACTACCCTTGTGCAGGTATTTCTGCGCCAGTTCTGCCAGTCCGCGCCACAGTACCACGGTATGCCATTCTGTTTGTGATACCAGTTTACCCGACCGGTCTTTATAGGTTTCGGTGGTAGCCAGCGGAAATTTTGCTACCGCGATATTGCCTTCCAGGTGCTGAACATCCGGGTCTTTCCCCAGATTACCAATCAACATTACTCGATTAACGCCTCTCATGGGATAGGTTTTAAGTTCGTCGCAGGTTGAATCTCTCTTAAAAATAACTTTTTTTAAGGAAGAAAAGAAACGGCCCGAAAAATTTCACAAATACTATAGCTCTAACTGTAAGGGTTTAAAAAAGATCCTTTTGCAAAAAAGATTTTTCCAGGTACCCGGTAATCAATTTGGGGAAAGCCAGTTTCTGCAGATTTTTTGGTGTTTCCCAGCGATAGTTCTCTAAAAAATGCGGCAGCGTTTCCAGCTCCACCCGGATAAACTGGCCTTTGATCTGCTGGTGCGTTAATTCCTGTTTCTGCAAAGGCGAAATCTGTTTGATCTCCGCTTTGCGGATACCGATCTGGTCTTTCAGCCACTGGTGCACAGATTTTTCATCCCATTTTACCTGTTCCTCCGTTTCGAGCAGGTAAAATTCAAACAGGTTCTGCCAGATATCAGGGTTCAGGCGCTGGTTCACCAGTAGTTTTCCTTTGTAACTGAAAAGAAAATAATAGAACCAGCGGTTCTTCCGCTGTAATGTTTTCTCTTTAATGGGCAAACGGTTCACGGTGCCCTGTTCATAGGCTTTGCAATAAGGCTGTAAGGGACAGCTCGTACAGGTTGGCGCAAAGGGTTTGCAAACCGTGGCCCCAAAATCCATGATGGCCTGGTTATAGATGCCGGCCTCTTTACGGGCCAGCACTTTTTCGGCTAGCTGGGTAAAGAGGATCTTGCCCTTGGCTGAGTCTATGGCTTCCGCGATGCCGAAAAAACGGGAGAGTACCCGGAACACATTTCCATCCACCACTGCATAAGGCTGGTTATAAGCAAAAGAAGCAATAGCGGCGGCGGTGTAAGGACCTACCCCCTTTAACGCCAGGATATCTTCATATTGATCCGGGAAAACTCCTTTTTGCTCCGCAACAATCTGGCGGGCAGTAAAGAGCAGGTTTTTACAGCGGTTATAATATCCTAAGCCCTCCCATAATTTAAATACTTCCTGATCGGGCGCTTTGGCCAGCTGGCGTATAGTGGGATACTTAGTGATAAAATTATTATAATACTGCCAGCCCTGCGCCACGCGGGTTTGCTGCAGAATCACTTCACTGAGCCAGATTTTATACGGATCCTTCTCTCCTTTCCAGGGCATTTCCCGGGTATTATGGTGTTTATGCCAGTGTAAAACTGTATTTGTAAACCTTTTTTCCATAGATGGGGTCCGAAAATAGGCTTTAATACAACAAAGCCGTGAGCAGTTGGTTCCGAATTAAATAACACAAATATTTATATATGTTAAAACCGCCATTGGTCACCCGGATTGAACCATTTATCTATCAATAAGTAACGTCTATAATATTTACGCCATCTTTCTTGCATTATTCGTTTTTTTTAGCTTATTTTAATCTCTTGTACCTACTTAAAACCATTTCAAAATGCGAAAATCAGATCTCATCAACCAGATCTCAGACAAAACCGGCATCCCTAAAGTGGATGTATTGGTGACCCTTGAAACGATGTTCAAGGAAGTAAAAGAAAGTCTTTCCAATGGCCAGAACATCTACATCCGTGGCTTTGGTAGTTTTATTACCAAGAAGCGGGCGGCCAAGATCGGGCGCAACATCAAGAAGAATGTGGCCGTAGAAATTCCGGAGCATTATATTCCGGCTTTCAAGCCCGCGAAAGAATTTGTTAGCGAAGTTAAAAGCAAACGAAAGCCTGACTAACTTTGCGGAAAGTAATCAGGAGTGAAAAAACAGCAGTATTTACTAATCGGAAGTGGTGTAGTCTTATTTGTTCTACTATTTTTTTTCGGTAAAACAATCCCCCCAAAACAACTCTCTCCCGCTGCCACGGGAGAGCAACACGCTGAACATCAACCAATTAAGTTTGAGGAGATCCTGACCAAAGCCAAGGAAAAGATCAGTCCTGCCCAGAGCCAACGCCTCTTGAAACTGGAAAACTCCGTTGTTCGCGGCGATGTAAAAGAGCAGCAATTACATGTATATCACCAGCTGGCGCGCTTCTGGCGCGACTCGGCCCGGATCTTCGAGCCCTATGCTTATTATACCGCAGAAGCAGCTAAGTTGGAAAATTCTGAAAAAAGCCTCACCTTTGCCGCCCATCTGTTTTTAGATAACCTGATGACAGAGGGGCAGGCTACCATGCAAACATGGCTGGCCAGCAATGCAAAAGTTCTTTTAGAGAAAGCCCTTGTGATTAATCCGGCTAACGATTCCAGCAAAATCGGGATCGGCGCCTGTTACCTGTTCGGCAATATTTCTGACAACCCCATGGAAGGTATTTTACCGGTTCGTGAAATTGCCCAGAAAGATCCGGGTAACATATATGCCCAGATGGTATTGGGTATGGGAGGAAAGAAAAGCGGGCAGTTCGACAAAGCCATCGAAAGGTTTACTATCGTTGTTCAGAAACAACCCGAAAACATAGAAGCCATTTTTAACCTTGCCGAATGCTACGAAGCCAAAGGAGATAAAACAAGTGCCGTGAAATGGTATGAAGCCGTTAAAAAACTGGTGAAAATACCTGAAGCACAACAGGAACTCGATAAAAGGATCACCGAATTGAAAAAATAAATTTATTCATTAACTAACAAAATTACTAAGTGTATGCCTTGTGGTAAGAAGAGAAAGCGTCATAAAATTGCGACTCACAAACGTAAAAAACGTTTA
>SCVK01000137.1 GCA_004297075.1 Chitinophagaceae bacterium | reverse complement strand
TTCAGCGGCAGCAGAAGAAATGGTTGAGTGCCCGCAGGTATATTCCGGGAACGCGGGGGTTTGCAGGTAAGGGCGCCAGTTGGGATCAAAATATTTATTGATCACCGTTTCGGGCCTTACGGTATTATACTTGTATTTCACATACCAGCATTGGATGAATGAATCAAACAAGGCAATACTGGTTTTAGCGAATGCATACACGGTTTCGGCATAGCTGTATTTAGCCTGCTTGGCGGCTATTCCTATCACACTCATCCAGTGGCCGGATGGTGAGAATTTTTTACTGCCGTACATTACATGACCGGTAACATTCATTTTAAATGGATTATCATCCCAGAATTCAGCAATATGTTTTTGTTCGTCAGTCAGACTGTCTACCGCATTTTTGATCAGCATCACTTCCTGGTAATATTTGCTGTTTTTATCAGTGATATTATAATCCGGTGGCGGTGGTGGTGCAAAAATGGAGGCACTATCGAGTACCATGGTACGGATCTCCATCCAATGCGGTTCTGCTGCTGATCCATATAAAGGTGGCGTAGGTACCCAGCGGCCGGGCTCATCTTTTACCGTATATTTTTCGGCCCCACGGGTTTGCAGGTAATTATCGCCCTTACTCCAGCGGATGATAGAAGCAGACACACTATCTGCCAATAGCTGTGATGCTTTTTCTACATCACCGGGCAGGCCCTTGTTACGGGCCAATTGTAAGATGCTGTCTTTATAGGTTTGCAAACTTCCTTCCGGAAAAGTAACCGACTCGCCCACTTTCATATAGGCAAGTAAAGCAGCCAGTTCTATATCTGCTTTGGGATCTGCGGAAGGAAATGATACCTTGGTTAACCCTTTTACCTGGCCCACCAATGACTGATATTCATCGGGATGGGCAAATGCCATTACTTCATAGGCAGCAACAGCTGCGTATACATAATTACGTGCTGCCACCATGGGTGGGAAATTGTTTCCCATTACTACGGTGTTCAACTCATGAACTGTCTGACTGAATAATTCCGGATTGTGCAGGTAGGTTTTGTATTCATCGCTCTGGCGACATGCATACAAGCCTAACACAACACAAAGACCCATGATGAGTCTTTTCATATGCTAATAAGTTAAAGGAAGATAAAATGAATTGATGCTTAATGAACCAACCTTACGCTTGTGGTGGCTTATCCAGACGGCTGAGGTACACTGACTTCAGATCGGCAAAAACCGTCGAGTTCCAGGTTCCAGACAGATCGGCGTTCCTAAACTGCCAAGAAAAGAATCCGTGATCATTCGTGAAATCCTGCACTGAGAATTTTGCCGCATGATGCTGGTGCGAAGGGGCCTTCTTGGATGTATTGTTGGTTACAAAATCGTTGGCTAAACTGGCGAACTGGTCGCGCGCATTTTTTATCCCTGTTTTTACCATATTGGGGATACAGAACAATTCCAGTGAATCCTGGTAAAAACGGCGTTTTACATAGGTATACGTAACACCTTTGATCTCTACACTACCTTGTACTCTTTCAAATTTTTCGGAGCTGCTACCATAGGGCAGGCTGGCGGGCACTTTAATGCGTAAGAGGTCGGCTTCGTTATACTGGTCAAGGTCCAGTGCGGCCTGTAATTGCAGGTCGGCACGGTCTTCGAAATAATTGGTCAACAAGCGGTAACCGCCCCAGTTAAAGAGCAGGATCCCCAATAGCAGTATGGACGCAATCTTTTTCAAGCCGTGTGAAAATAACACATTATTTTTTAACCGAAAATATTTTCTTTTCCACGCCAACCCCAGTGATAGTAAGGCTCTTCCACTGTCTGGGCAGGGTAGATTTTACCTGGGTAATGCCCTGCGGGGTGATCTCTAATCCGCCAAAACCCATTAACACGCTCTGTATCAATCCTCCCGCACCGGTGGCAAAATAGGGGTTGGTGCCACCCTTACCCTCGGCTATTACCCGGAAAGGCGGGTTCAGGTTGGGCAGGTAACCATCCTTGAAAAAATGCAGGGCCTTTTCTCCATCGCCCAGGCGGGCATATAACAAAGAAAAAATGGCCTGTGTCATGGAAGGTGTACCCTCATTGGGCACCCGGGTTTCGTAATATTCCAGGTCCTTGCGGATCTGTTGGGGATCGCTCACTTCTTTGAGCGGGTAAGACAGCAGGTTTACATCCGCCTGTTTAATACCCTCACCGTTGTAGGTAGCATGTTCCCTCGTTACCCCATTCTCCATTTTCAGGATGGGGATATTATTGGCCACCTGCATCCAGTCGGGATCGGCTGTTACACCGAGTAGTTTTGCCGCCGCCGTGGCATTCTGCAAAACGGCTTTGGCAGCGGCATTGGTCCAGGCGTTATTATCTACATTCTCGGCCCACTCATCGGCAGCTACTACATTTTTGATCTCATATTTACCTGGGCCGTTCCGCTCTACCCTACTGCTCCAGAAATCGGCTGTTTCTTTCAGAATGGGCCAGCCTTTTTCTTTCAGCCATTCTTTATCCTGTGTAACACAATAATAGTTCCAGGCGGCAATACCCACGCAGGCAGTGATATGGTGCTCGAAGGGGCCACTCAATGCCCATACCGGTGTTTCTTCTACACCCGTTGCGGCACTCTCCCAGGGAAACATGGCGCCCTTGTATCCATGATTGAACGCATTTCTTTTGGCTGCCGCGAGGCGGTTAAACCGGTATTCTACCAGGCTTTTCGCCATTTCGGGATGCAGCACCAGGATGGAGGGATACATCCACAATTCGGTATCCCAGAACACATGGCCATTATAGCCAAGGCCGCTTAGGCCCATGGGCGAGGGACTCATATCCGTTCCTTCGCGAACAAAAGAATAGAGATGGTAGAGCATGCTGTGAATATCCTGCTGCGACTGGTCATCGCCCTCTACCGTAATATCGCTCTCCCATAATTTGTCCCAGGCCTTGTTATGAAAGTTGATCAGCCTTTCCCTGCCTTCCAGTTTGGCAAAAATGGTCATGCGCTCCGCTTCGTTCAAGGGATCATCGTGGTGCGCGGATGTGATAGAAGATCCTGCAATAGAATAGCGATAGGATTCTCCTGCCTTGATCTTGCGGGTAAATTTCATCAGGTGCATATTGTTGTCCCACATTTCATGGATCACGCGGGGTTCCTGTCCGTGCGGTTCACTGAAAAGAAAGGTATTGGAAGCGCTCATCAGTAATTTGCCGGTAGGACTTTTGGCAGAAGATGTCAGCAAACTGATCACCACATGTGGACGATCTATCTCGTTATAATAATTCTGTACATCTTTCAACGCATCCGGTGCTTCCATTACACTGCCGCTGTTAATGGTAATATCTTTTTTTGCAGTGATGTTCACATCCATCAACACAGTGAAAGGGAGTTGGCGAAGAGAGTAGTAGGTATAGGATACGGTTGCTTTATCGCCGTAGTCGAAAGAAGTGGTAAAACTGGCATGTTTCATATCCAGTTCCTGTTTCATGTGCGAAACATCGGCGCTGCCGATCCTTCTGCCATCAATATCGAGCTGCATATTCAGCAGGTTAAAACTGCGGAGAAAATTGCTGACCCTTCCACGGCCGTAGAGATCGTATGCGCCGGCCAATACCACATCTTTGATCTTAAAAGGCTCGGGCGAAGAAACGATACCGATCATTCCGTTTGCCACGGTGATGCCGTAGTAAGCTGAGGGATTGATCTGATCGGCACTGATTTTCCAGGCATCTGGTTTCTGTGCAGCAGCAGACAGGCTGATGATGGTGAGTAAGAGAAATGTCAGCTTTTTCATATCGAAGGATTTGTGGTAAAAATAAGGTTTATCCAAAAGTGTAACCCATGTTCTCATCCGCATTGAATGAGGTATGCGCAGTTCTTTTATTACTTTTTGCGAAACAGGTATAACTTGTCGTTGTTCATACCTACCAGCACATAACTACCCCCATTGGCCGCATTCACCACAGCCGTTGCCCTGGCTTCGCCATTGATGAAGAGACCGCTCTGTTTGGGTTTTAGGTACGTAAACTGATGTTGTCCATTATTCAGTAGCGTGGTTCCATAACTGGCATCAAAACGGCCTGTCTGTGGTTTGAGTCCATAGAAATTACCTGCCAGGAACAGATCTTTTTTACCATCGCCATCCAGATCCGTAACCGTGATGCCGAATACCGGCGATAACTGTGCCATGACGGGCAATGACTGCATCGTAAATATGCCACTGCCGGTATTCAGAAAAATGGCAGATTGCGACTGCTCCGCCGTTAGTAGCGTAGCATGTGTAAGCTGTTCTTTACTCAGGATCTCTTCTATCGGTTTACCTGCATAGGCTTCGTAACGGAGAAATTTCTTTTTCAATACCGGCAACTGCGATTCCAGTTCATCTTTCAGGTAATAGGGATAAGCTTTGCCATCGGGTTTGTAGTAAACAGGAATACATTCTGTTTGTCCGTTCTTATCAAAATCATCTACCAATAATTTAGCGGGATGTTCCGGGTCGGCTTTGATATTACTGTTCATGCCCATATTACCTGCCACCAGATCCTGCGTACCGTTGCCGTCTATATCTGACACGGTAATACAGTTCCACCAGCCGGAAGAATGGGGGATGGTTGTTTTCTTTTTGAGTTGTTTATTCTCATAGGCATAGATGGTGATTGGCATCCACTCGCCGGCCAGTATCAATTCTTTTTTCCCCTTGCCACTGAGATCTGCCCAAACAGCATCGGTTACCATACCGGCTTTCTGCAGTTCCGGTGCAACCGTAGCCGTAACATCCGCAAAAATTCCACTACCCTCATTATGCAGCAACACACTGGCAGGCGATACGCCATAACTACCCGGTATACTTCTCGCACCTATGAACAGATCGGGTTTTCCATCTGCATCAAAATCGCCTACGCTTACACAGGATGCATTCACCGAAACAGCCGGCCATCCTTTGGCAGAAGAACTGAATTCGCCCTTGCCGTTATTGAGATACAAACGGGTGTAGAGATACGGTGATCCAAGCTTGGCTTCGTTTCCGCCGGATGCGGCCACCAGGTCGGGGTCGCCATCTCCATCTGCATCAAAGAAAACGGCAGCCGTTGTTTCGTAATAACTATCGGCCGTAAATATTTTCTGTGCGCGGTTTTCAAATTTGCCGTCTTTGCGCTGGATAAACAGTTTATCCGCATCGCCCGCGGCCGACCCTATAAAAAAATCCTCCAGGCCATCGCCGTTCACATCTGCCACCGCTATCCCCGGCCCTTCTGTTGACAATAATTTTGGGATCAGTCTCTCCACATCAAAATCCACAAAATCGTTTTCCTTGTGCAAAGTGTTTCCCAACAGGTTGGTGGCCGAAATATTTTCGTAAAGTGCCGGTACTATTTTGGGCGAGGGTGTTGATAGCAGGGCTTTTTGCTGATCGAGTACCAGCAGGGTATCTATGGCCGGATCTCTGATCACCTGTATTTTGCGGTTGGGCCAGCTAACCAGCAGGCTATCGATTTTTGCAGTCTTACCCAAACCAAATAACAATACCGGTTCTACACTGCTTTGAAAACCGCGGGTGGGTTGCTGCTCCAGCACCTGCTCCTGCCCACCGGCAAAAACAGTTACTCTTGCACCATACCCCAATGTGTTGGGTGCCGTACCGTTTAATTGGATTTTGAGGTAATGATTTTTTTGTTGATCTGTACTGTGGTTACGGTAAACAGATGCTTCATCATTGTGGTTATTGATCACCAGGTCCAGGTCGCCATCGCCATCCAGATCGGCATAAGCGGCACCGCTGCTGAAAGTTGGTTTCGAAAAACCCAGTTGAGCGGATGCATCTTTGAACTGCAGGTTCTGCTGGTTCAGAAAAGCAAAATTGGGAATGGGAACCGAAGGCATCCTGTTGAGCAGGTCCAGAAAATCAAATCCGCCCTGGCGGATGCGGTTCAGGTTTTCCTGGCTGTTAAAATAAGCGAGGAAATCCTGGTTGGTCAGGTCTCTGCGGATGCCGTTACAAACAAAAATATCTTTCCATCCATCATTGTCGAAATCAAAACTGAGGGTTCCCCAACTCCATCCCGTAGCATCTACTCCTGCCAGTTGTGCTATTTCGCTGAAGGTTCCATCCTGGTTATTCAGTTGCAGTGTATTGGCGGTGAACTGGTGATGGAGGTCCAGTTTATTTCTCGCATTCTGCACATCGTAGCCATCGAATTTAATAGTGGTCTTTAACCGGAAATCATTTTCAGGCAGCATTTCTGCGGTAAACAGATCAAGGTAACCATCGTTGTTGATATCGGCCATATCGGTACCCATGGCGCCATTGCTCATATGCCCCATGGCTTTCGTGCTCTCTTCTTTAAAAGTACCGTTCCGCTGGTTGAGATATAGATAATCATGTTCAAAAAAATCATTGGCCACGTACAGGTCTTCCCAGCCATCATTGTTCAGATCGCCAACGGTAACACCCAGTCCGAAAGCGATCTCTGAGCCATAAATGCCGGCCTGCTCACTCACATCGGTAAATTTGCCTTTATCATTTCTATACAGATGATCTCCATCTACCGGGTCGCGGATATAACGGATATCACTTTTATATCCAAAGTTGTCAATAGATTTGGGGCTGTTGTTCAGTACAAAACAATCCAGGTCGCCATCATGGTCATAATCAAAAAAGATGGCCTGCGTAGACGCACCTTTGTCATCCAGTCCGTACACATTCGCTTCTTCTGTAAATGTTCCGTTTTTCTGGTTGATGTATAATTCATTGGCACGATCATCGCCTGGCAGGATACCGGCATTACATACATAAATATCCAGCCAGCCATCTGCATTGATATCTACCATGGATACACCGGTATGCCATTTGTGCTGACTGGTAAGTTTTGCTTTAGCCGTAATATCTTCGAAAGAAAAATTTCCTTTATTCAGGTATAAAGTATTCGCGCCCTGGTTGGATGTGAAAAAAACATCGGGTTTGCCATCGTTATTGATATCACCTACAGCCACCCCGCCCCCATTGTAAAAATTATGGTAGTTCAGGATATTCATTTCTTTGGTATCGGTTACCATATTGGCGAAAGAGATCCCGGTTTGTGAAGCGGGCAGTAATTCAAACAGGCTGGTTTTGGCCGATGCCTGCTCTGAACGGGAGCAGGAAGCCAGCATACAGAGGCAAACCCCGGTACAGATGACTACAGCAAAGGAACGATCGAACATAGGTTTTTGCATCATTAACTATCAGCTGAAATAACACAGCAAATTAGCCCTTTTATGATCGCAGTCAAAAAGAGAATATGACCAGCGGTATTGTTTAATTTTAGGAAATCGTTAATAGCAGGAAAGCTTAGCAATCGGCGGTTTCTGGCGCAGATTCCCTTATTTTGCAGTGCTTTAAATTATCTGCTGCATATGAAGAAACTGTTGCTTATTCTCTTAGTGGTTCTGGCCCTTTTTACTTCATCCCTTTACCTGTTTATTCCCGGCAAAATCATCATAGACTGTTCCGTAGCCGTTAAAACAACGGATGTGGGTACCGAGCGCTTTCTGATAGACGAGACCAAATGGCCCCTTTGGTGGAACTATGGTACAAACGGAGAACGCCAGGCTGGACCTGTTTTTACCCATAACGGCTATTCTTTTCAGCAAACGGGCCAATTTTATAAATCAGTGGATATTGCTATCAGCCAAGAAAAGCAACGTTTGCTTTCCAAATTGATGATCATTTCACTGGCGGTAGATTCTACCAGCCTGCAATGGAAAGCTGAATTCATCACCAGCCGCAATCCTGTTACCCGTATAACTGATTACCTGGAAGCCAAACAGATCAAAAGGAACATGAATGAGATCCTGGGTCGTATGAAAGATTTTCTGTCTGACCCCTATAATATTTACGGCATCCATATTGAGCGTAACCATTTAAGGGATACCCTGTATGTGAGCTCCAAACAGATGCTGCCTGCAAACCCATCGGTAAAAGAAATTTATCAACTGATCGATAAGATCAAGACCTATATCAAACAGAATGGAACTGAACCCAGCGGAAGCCCGATCTTCAATGCTACCCGTATGGACGAAAACCGCTACCAGTTAATGGCAGCTGTACCGGTAAACAAACACCTTCCCGAAACCGACGGTTTCTCTATGAAATATATGGTGAAAGGTAGTTTTATGATTACCGAAGTGGCGGGTGGAGACAGCACCATCAACCAGGCCTCTAAGAATATGCAGCAATACTTCCAGGACTACCGAAAAACATCTATGGCCATGAATTTTACCATGCTCGTTACCGACCGCGTCCTGCAGCCAGATAGCAGTAAGTGGGTTACGAAATTGTGTATGCCGGTGTACTAGGGTGAATGGGCAATGGTGAATTGTCAATCGTCAGTCGTGAATCGTCAGTCGTGAGTTTTGAGTGGTGGTTATTTTGATATTGTTGTTTCTACTATCGATAACTTGCACAACGCAGATTATTTTTGACTTTTGACTTTTGACTACTCACTACTGACTACTCACTACTGACTACTCACTACTGACAATTCACGCCCCGTCATTTTTCATCCGCAAACGCAATCACAACAGCTGCATCATTATTCCTGGCCACCACAAACGCTTCTTTCCCGTTGATCCGGATCTTCCTGATATGTCTTGCCTCTCCCTTTATCTGTAAGCCATTGATATTTTCAGCAGTGAAATTTCCCTTGCCTTTATTTAACAGGATGGTGCCAAAATCCGCATCATATCTGCCCATCTGGATATTGTTCTTGTAATAATTGCCAACGAGCAGAATATCCGGCAGGTTATCCTTGTTGGCATCGATCACTACTGCATCCCGTAAGGAACTCAGTTGTGCCTGCCAGGGTAAAGCCTGTGCGGTGAATTTCATTTTCCCATCGTTGATGAATACGGCATTGGAAAAATAATCGGCCTGCAATATTTCGGATGCGTTCAGTTTTTCTTTGGTGAAGATTTTTTCGAGATCTGCTTTGGCAAAATCTTCGGCGTACAGGAATTTCTTTTTCAGCATGGGGATCTGTTTTTGCAACTCATCCTTGTTTGCAAAAGACAGTTCGCGGCCATGCAGAAAATAGGTAAGTACCTGCTCTTTGCGGCCATTGGCATCAAAATCGTTATAGTATAATTTTACCGGTTCTTTCTCCGTGGCCTGCAAACGGCTGTTGAGGCCGAGGTTACCCGCAATGAGATCTATATCACCATCGTTATCTATATCAACGGGAAGTACAAAGTTCCACCAGCCTTTTTTTTCTGTAAGGGTTGATTTTGTAAAATTCCCCTTGTTGTTCATGTAAGCATAGATCCCATTCCATTCGGTAGTGATCAGCAGGTCCGGGTCTCCATCTTTATCTATATCAAACCAGCTGGACTGCGTAATCATTCCCGGCTCCATCAGCTCTTTGGCACGTGTGGCTGTTACATCTGTGAAATGTCCCTTACCATCGTTCTGCAATAAATAGGAACGGGGCATTTTGCCATACTCGCCCGGAACGGATCTTGCGGCGATAAACAGGTCGGGGGCACCGTCCCCATTAAAATCACTAGCACTAACCGATGAGGCGTTCACAAAAATATTGTCGAAAGCATGTTCCTGTTTACCCAATCCGCCTTTCCCGTTATTGAGGTATAACCTGGGCTGCAGGTGTGGGTCGGGACCAAAAAATTCGTTACCACCACTTACTACCACCAGGTCTGCAAATCCGTCTTTGTTTACATCTGTCCACAATGCATCTATGTCTTCTGCTGCGCTATCGGCAGCCAGGGCAGGTTGTATACTTCTGGTGAATGTACCCGTTGCTGTTTGCAGAAAGAGGGCATTTTGTTTATCCCGGGCGGCACCGATGAATACATCTTCGCGCCCATCCCGGTTCAGATCTCCTACGGCCAATGCCGGACCTTCGGTAGAAACCATGTGGGGCATCAGTGGTTCACGATCGAACTCGGCAAATACATTCTCGCTATGTGTATAAAAAAGTGTTGCGGCTGCTGTAATATCTTTCATGGGCCTGATCGGCTCGGGCCAATGCCCCCTGATCTTTTGATAATCAAATGCCGGTAACCCTTTCTGATACCGGAAACTGAGTTGTGCCTGTTTACTGTTGAGCTGAACGGGTTGATAAGTATTATCCGGCCAGATCAGAAAAGCTGAATCAATTTTTGTCTGATCCATCCCGATATGCAGCGGCGTTTCCATACTGGATTGGAAACCGTGTACAGGATATTTCTCATACGTACGGATGCCCCCGTTGGCGAACAGTACCAGTTTGGCACCGATGGCCTGTGTGTTTTTTTCAGGACCCTTCAGCGTAACCGATACAAAGGCTTTCTCTTTTTTATCATTGCTCGTATTCTTATACAACATGGCCGCTTCATCAATATTGTTGACCACAATATCCAGATCGCCATCATTGTCAAAGTCGGCATATACGGCGCCGTTGGAGAAGGTGGGTTTATCGTTACCGATCTGCTCTCCGATATCACTAAAGCGGAGGTTGCCGGTATTCCTGTACAGCTTATTGGGGATCTTGATCTCGGGAAAGGTATTCACCAGTGCCATATCTTTCTCCTCCATTTTATTAGTGGAGATCTTACGCTGGATCTCATCGTTGGATACAAAGTTCACATAATCCATATCGTTCATCCTTTTGGGGATGCCGTTGGAAATGAAGAGGTCTTTTAAACCATCATTATCAAAATCCATCCACAAAGCGGCCCAGCTCCAGTCGGTGGCATAGATACCGGCATACAGCCCTACTTCACTGAACATACCGTTGCGGCGGTTCAGCTGCAGGTTATTACGTGTGTATTGATGCTGGTAACCGGCATTGATCTTATACTGGAAGATATCATACTCATCTTCGCCCAAAGAACGTTTTAAGATATACGGATCTGAAGGAAGCATATCCATCGATACTACTTCCGGGTAACCATCGTTGTTTACATCTGCTATATCAACGCCCATCGAATACTGGCTGGTATGCATCATGTGTTCGGTGATCTCTTCTTTGAAGGTTCCGTTTTTCTGGTTGATGTAGAAATAATCATTTTCATGAAAATCATTTCCCATATACAGATCGGGGTAACCATCCAGGTTCAGATCCGCAACCGCAATACCCAATCCATAACTGATGGCAGAACTGTTGATCTGTGAGGCTTTGGTGATATCGGTAAAAATCTTTCCATCGTTACGGAAAAGCCTGTCGCCGGAAAGCGGATGATAGGTACCGATAAAATCTTTTCTTGGCGAGAAAGATCCGTTGCGATGTACAGAATGATTGAGGAGAAAACAATCAAGGTCTCCATCCAGGTCGTAATCAACAAACAGCGCCTGCGTGGTAAAACCGGAGAAATCAAGGCCGTAACTTTTGGCTTCATCTTTGAAAGTAGGGACCCCGTTTTTCCCGATGCCCTGGTTTACCAGCAACTGGTTGCGGCCATGCAGGGTTTCAAATTCGCCCACACGGCAAACATAGATATCGAGTAAACCATCATGATTGATATCTACCACCGATACACCCGTTGACCAGGCACCGTCCTGCGGAATAGTTGCGTCTGCCGTAACATCTGCAAATTGTAATCCCTTTTTATTCAGGTATAATTTATTATCGCCCTGGTTGGCACTCAGGAAGAGATCTATCCATCCATCATTGTTAAAATCACCGGCAGAAGCACCTGCGCCATTATAGAAATACATGTATTTGAACATGTTGAATTCCTGCGTAGGTTTCAGTTTATTGGTAAATAACAAACCTGTTTTACTGCTGTCCAGAATCTCAAACATAGGTGGTAACTGAACCTTCTGCTCCCGGCAGGAAGCCAGCACCACTAAAACCAATAACAGGGATTGTTTAACCCGATCCATCATACACATTTATTTCTTTGTTTTGGGTAAGACAGTGGCAGCATGTATTGATACAGCCGGTTTAAATAATACCGGGCTCATATTATTACGCAGGAACAAAAGTTGTTTGCCAGTGGCCGTTTTGATCTCTTTGATACCGCGTACCTGTCCGTTCACTTCTACACCAGACTCCTGTGCATCCAGTAAACGGAAATTGCCCGCACCCAGGTTCATCATTACGGCGCCGCGCCCGGCATCCAGTCTTTCGAACTGTGGCAGCAAGCCATATTCATTTCCACCCAATACCAGGTCGGGTTGGCCATTGTTATCGAGATCTGTAATTTGCACGGCATTCACAGAAGACAGCTGCACCATGGCAGGCATTTTCTGAATCCTGAATTTTCCATCTCCTTCATTGATCGCAATGATAGAAGCACAGTAGTTAAATTCTTTGATTTTGCAGGTTTTGATGATCTCGGCTGAGAAAAGTTCCTGTATAGGTTTATTGGCATAGTCGCGGTGTTTCAGGTTCTTTTTCTTGAGTGAGGGAACCTGGTCTTCCATTTCATGTTTCATAAATACCGGCATATCTTTTCCATTGATCACACTCGTAAGCACCCTGTCTCTCGCCTGGTTCTGGTCAAAATCATTCAGCCATAATTTAACGGGGTGTTCCTTATCGGGATGGAGGTAAAAGTTTTCACCGATATTCCCTATTACCAGATCGTTCTTCCCATCTCCGTTCAAATCCGCAACGGTAACGGTTTGCCACCAGCCCAGCAGCTCCTGCAGGTTGGTTTTGATCTCTTCAAAATGATCTTTGTTAAAACGGAAGACCCGGGTAGCCATCCATTCACCCGTAATGATGAGTTCTTTTTGGGCATCGCCGGTAAGGTCTGCCCATACAGCTCCGGTAACCATTCCGATATTGGCAATGTCAGGATTTTTTGCTGGCGCAATATCTGTAAAGTGCCCCTTACCATCATTGATAAAAAGATAACTGGAAGGATCTACCCCGTAATTGCGCGGATTGCTGCGGCCACCTACAAACAGATCTGGAAATCCATCCTGGTTAAAATCTTCCGCAATCGCTACACCGATATTCATCCCTGTATTCGGAAAAGCGGTTACATCAATACTGAAATTCCCTTTCCCATCGTTTTTGTATAAACGCAACTGCATCTGCCTGCTATCGGGTTTGTTGTTATTGCCACCCGGACAAACCAGCAGGTCGGCATCATTGTCTTTGTCTGCATCAAAGAAATGAACGGCCACATCTTCAAAATCTTTGAACTGTTCAAAAGCAGGCTGTACCGATTTTACAAAGCCACCATTTTTATTCTGGATGTATAATTTACCCCAGTGGCCGGCTGTTCCTCCGATATACAGATCTTCCAAACCATCTCCGTTCACATCTGCCGTAGCCGCTTTCGGTCCTTCGCGCGAGATCATTTTAGGAAGGTTGCGCTCGTAATAAAAATCGATATTATCGTCTTCTATATGTGATTCAAATACAGAGTTGACAGAATCCAATAGCGCCTTTATCACAGGTTTCTGTGCTGCACGTGGCTGTGATTTCATGGCTGTCTGTTTCAGCAGATGCAGTGTATCAACTGCTGGTTTGTCTATCCGGGAAACCGAGAGATCCGGCCAGGTAATGATCATGGAATCGATCAGGGCGTTGGTGCCGAGACCTATTACCAGTTTATAATCCATGGAAGATTGAAAGCCTCTGCTGGGAACCTGTTCGCGGGTGATGATTTCATTACCCCGATACAGATCTATTTTGGTTCCGATAGCAAAAGTATTTTTTTCCTTCCCTTGTAATTGTACACTGATATAGTGGTGTTTGTTGATCTGCCGGCTGTTATTCCTGTATACAAAAGAAGGCTGGTTCTCATTGTTAACCACCAGGTCAAGATCGCCATCGTTATCAAGATCGCCGTAAGCGGCACCATTGGAGAAAGTAGGTTTTTCAAAACCCCAGCTCATGGCCATATCCTTAAAGCGTAAATCTTTCTGGTTGTGATAGGCTTTATTTACCAGCGGATTCTGCGGAATATGTTTCAGCACCTCATCCACATCCTGTTTCTGGCCGGTGAGCACCATTTTCTGGATAACATCATTGGCAAAGAATTCGATAAAGTCAAGATCCGTTACATCCCGGTTCACGCCGTTGCAGACATAGATATCATTGTATCCATCATTATCCATATCAAACAGCAGGGCGCCCCAACTCCAGTCTGAAGCCGAAACACCGCTGTAATTCCCCGATTCAATAAACTTGCCTTTTTTGTTATTGATCTGCAGACAGTTTTTAACATACTGGTAATAAAAGCCCGTTTTGAGTTTGGTATTAAAGAGATCGATATTATCGAAGGCACCGGTGGTTTTCAGGCGATAGTCATCATCGGGCAGCATGTCTGTGTTAAAGATATCGGGCAACCCATCATTGTTGATATCCGCGAGGTCAGAGCCCATCGAAGAAAAACTGGTATGATCAAAACGTTCTTCAAACTCATCCTTAAAACTGCCGTTACGCTGGTTCACATACAGGTAATCGCGTTCATAAGAATCGTTCGAAACATAAATATCAGGATACCCATCGCTGTTAATATCTCCTACCGATACGCCTAAGCCAAAACTGATCAGGCTGCTGTGAATGCCCGATACGCTGGTTACATCTGTAAAGTGGTTATTATCGTTTCTGTACAGATGGTTACCACCTCCTTTTAAGAATTCGGCCACGTTCCATTTGTTATCGGGCAGGTCGCGGTTATTATTATAACCCAGCTGGTTTACCGGTATCGGACTATTATCGATCATAAAACAATCCAGGTCGCCATCCAGATCATAGTCGAAGAAAGATACCTGTGTAGAATATCCTTTGTGATTTAATCCATAGGCAGCGGCTGACTCGGTAAAGGTAAGATCGTGGTTATTGATGTATAGTTTATTCAACCGATGTCCGGTAGACATATGTCCTGAATTACAAACATAAATATCCAGCCAACCGTCGTTGTTGATATCTACAAACACCACACCGGTGCTCCACATACTATCTTGCCTGAAGCCGGCTTTCTGTGTGATATCTTCGAAATGAAACTCACCTTTATTCAGGTACATTTTGTTCTCCCCCATATTGGAGGTTAAGAAAAC
>SCVK01000136.1 GCA_004297075.1 Chitinophagaceae bacterium | reverse complement strand
CTAACACTCCCATTGCCGGAACGGCATAAAACAAGATTTTGTCCATAAAGCGAATTAATCTGCTGGTTTTTTAAAGTCTGCAAAAATAGGTGGATTTGGGTAAAATACTTACCCTGCCTGTCTTTTCTATTGCACTGTGTATAAAATAGATGATAATCAGCCAATTACTAGTCTAAAAGGGCGGTATCGGCATGGCCGGTAAATACCGAACTCATCTTTCCGGCCGACCAGATATTACGGTTGAATTTATTGCCCAGGATAATCACGGTGGCGGTATCAGCTACCAGTCTTTTGAATACGGCATTGTTTCCGTGCCACCAACCATTATGGTACACAATGGTTGGATCGGGTGGTTTGATGTACAGATGCCAGCCCAGACCGTAATTTTTCTGCCCACGCGTTTCGTTACTGTAAGGCTGATAAGCCATTGCCATTGTTTCGGTACTTACAAAAGTACCGAGATACAAGGCGCGATCCCACTGCAACAGATCCCTTACGGTGCTGTACACATTTTTATCACCATACACACAATCCAGTTTCTGCAGGGGGAATGGGGCATTGTTATAATTATAGGAAGGCACATAGTGGGAAGCGTCTTTCAAACTGAAAACATAACTGTTGGTCATACCCAGCGGCTCAAACACATGGATGCGCAGATAATCGGGGTACGACATTTTGGTTACCTGCTCAATGATCAGCGCCAGCAGCACATAATTGGTATTGCAATAGCTGTAACGGCGGTCAGGATTGGATTCCGGCGCCGGACGGTTGCTGATCATGTATTGCAGCACATCTTTGTTGGTGGCCAGTCCGGTAAACTTTGGCGCAATCTGTACGGTACGCGCTTTTTTAACCCATTTGCCTCTTTTGTTTTTTACCCTGATTACTTCGGTTTTGGTGCCATCCATGAAGTAATCGTACTTAGGCAAACCACTACGGTGGGTTAACAGGTTTTTGATGCTGATATTGGCATAAGGGAAGCCCGGGAAATATTTCTCCATCCGGTCATCCAGCGAGAGTTTACCTTCTTCCATCAGCTTCAGTATCACAGTAGAGGTAAAGGTTTTGGATACCGATGCAATATGAAAAGGGGTATTGGCGGTAATAGGTTCTTTGGTGCGCAGGTTCACAGAACCACGGTAATCTTCAAATACGATCTCCCCGTTTTTGGCCATTATAATACCGCCGCTGAAGCCTCTTTTGGCCAGCAGATTCTGGTACATGGGGGCAATGGCATTGGCATAATAGGCTTTTTCGCGGGCCGAAACACCTGAAAAACCAGAAGGAGTGGCGGCCGTAACAGGGGCTTTTCTACCGGGAGAAGAGGGGTTGGCGCCACAGCCTATGATCAGGAAAGTAACTAAGGGTATCAGCTTCGGTCGCATCATGGGCACAGATTTATGCTAAAGTGGCAAATATAGGCTGCCCCATCAGCGCAGCCAACCATAGTGGAAAACTATGTGCGGTGGGATAAAACAAATAACATTTATTTTCGCATACATGAGCAAGCAAGCAGCAACCAGCTATCCAAAAGACAGGATCAATATCCTTTTTCTCGAAAATATCAGTGATAAAGCCGTTCAGCAGTTCAACCGCAACGGTTATGTGAAAGTGCGAAAACTTCACGGGGCCCTAAGTGAGGAAGAATTGATCCGCGAGATCAAAGATGTTCATTTACTGGGCATCCGTTCCAAATCCCATATTTCGGCAAAAGTACTGGCGGCCGCCACCAAATTACAGGCCATCGGCTGTTTTTGCATTGGTGTGAACCAGGTAGACCTGAAAGCCGCTACCCAGGCAGGTGTGGTGGTGTTTAATGCTCCCTATAGCAATACCCGCAGTGTGGCAGAACTGGTGATCGGTGCTTCCATTATGCTGATCCGCCGTATCATCGATAAAAACAATGCTGCGCACAAGGGCATCTGGATGAAAGAAGCCAAGGGCAGCTATGAATTACGGGGCAAAACGCTCGGACTCATCGGTTACGGTAATATTGGCTCGCAGGTAAGTGTGCTGGCCGAGGGGATGGGCATGAAAGTGTTGTTTTATGATACCGAAACCAAATTACCACTCGGTAATGCTTCTGCTGCCAAAAACCTGAAAGACCTGGTATCACAGGCCGATATCGTATCGCTGCACGTACCGGAAACAGCGCAAACCAAAAACCTGATCAATAAATCTTTACTCAAATCCTTCAAAAAAGGCTCCATCCTCATCAATTATGCACGTGGTGAAGTGGTAGACCTGAAAGCACTGGCCACTGCCATGCAGGAAGGACATATCAGCGGTGCCGCCATTGATGTATATCCCTGGGAGCCGGAGAAAAACGGCGATTCATTTGAAACACCCCTGCAGGGATTACCGAATGTGATCCTCACACCGCATATCGGAGGCTCTACTGAAGAAGCGCAGGAAAATATCGGGGAAGATGTGAGCGTAAAATTATTCCAGTACCTCGAGCGGGGTATCACCAATGGTTCGCATACAGTACCGGCCATTGGTTTGCCACCGGTAGAGAAT
>SCVK01000135.1 GCA_004297075.1 Chitinophagaceae bacterium | reverse complement strand
CATCAGTATAGTTTTAGTTTGAGAGCGTGGTGTTTCTACACCACGCTTAATTTAAATTTGTATGGCAAAGACATTATTTGATAAGATCTGGGACAAACACGTAGTACAGAAAATAGAAGATGGCCCTTCTGTATTGTATATCGACAAACACTTTATACACGAAGTAACGAGCCCACAGGCATTTAACGGAATTGAAAAAAGGGGCCTTACCGTATTCCGTCCGCAACAGGTAGTAGCTACCGCCGATCACAATGTACCTACACAGAACCAGCATTTACCCATTAAAGACGAACTCTCGCGTTTACAGGTACAGCAACTCATCGAGAATTGTAAGAAACATCATATTGAACTGTATGGCCTCGGACATCCTTTCCAGGGCATTGTGCATGTGATAGGCCCTGAGTTGGGCATTACCCAGCCAGGCATGACCATTGTGTGTGGCGATAGTCATACCTCAACGCATGGAGCTTTCGGTACCATTGCCTTTGGTATCGGTACCAGCGAAGTGGAAATGGTATTTGCCTCGCAGTGCCTGCTACAGACAAAACCCAAACTGATGCGCATCAATATTGAGGGAGAGTTGCATCCGGGTGTGGTATCCAAAGATATTATCCTCTATATCATTGCGCAGATCACAGCGAGTGGGGCTACCGGCTATTTTGTAGAATATGCCGGTTCTGCTATCCGTGCCTTATCCATGGAAGCAAGGATGACCATCTGTAATATGAGTATTGAAATGGGCGCCCGTGGTGGCATGATTGCACCGGATGAAACTACTTTCAACTATATCAAGGGCCGCCAGTTTGCACCGGGAGCGGCACAATGGGATAAAAAACTAGCGCAGTGGAAAGAATTGTACAGCGATGCGGATGCTGTATTTGATGCAGAAATCAATATCAATGCTTCAGAGATTCAACCCATGATCACGTATGGCACTAACCCCGGACTGGGCATCGCCATTAACGGAACCATTCCTGTTACAGATACGATCCCGGATGAGGGAGAAAGAAATAATATTATCAAAGCTTTGAAATACATGGGGCTGGAATCCGGTAAACCGTTATTGGGTATGCCGGTGCAGCATGTATTCATTGGCAGCTGTACCAACTCGCGCATCGAAGACCTGCGTTTGGTAGCAGCATTGGTAAAGGGAAGAAAGAAAAACGAACAGGTACAGGTGATGATCGTGCCGGGTTCGCAGCAGGTAGCCAGGCAGGTGCAGGCAGAGGGTCTGGATCAGATTTTTAAAGAAGCCGGTTTTGAAATACGCCAGGCGGGATGCAGTGCCTGTTTGGGCATGAATGAAGACAAGATTCCCGCGGGCGAATACTGCATCAGTACGAGTAACCGGAATTTTGAAGGCAGACAGGGAGCTGGTGCCAGAACACTCCTGGCCAGTCCGTTAACCGCTGCCGCTGCTGCTATTACAGGTGTGGTTACAGATGTAAGAGAATTGATTTAGTAAAAAGAAAAGCGTTGCGCGTTTAGCGCTCAGCATTAAGCATATATCATGAAGCCTTTACAAAAAATACATAGCCGGTTTGTTCCATTAGCCATGGAGAATGTAGATACGGACCAGATCATTCCGGCACGTTTTTTAAAAGCCACCACCCGCGATGGTTTTGGCAAGAACCTGTTCCGCGACTGGCGTTATATCAATAATGATGAGAGCCAACCCAAAGCAGAGTTTGTACTGAACCAGCCACAATACAGTGGCGAGATACTGGTGGCTGGTAAGAATTTCGGTTGTGGCTCCTCGCGCGAGCACGCGGCATGGGCCCTGCAGGATTATGGTTTTAAAGCGGTGGTATCTAGTTTCTTTGCCGATATCTTCAAGAATAATGCGTTGAACAATGGCGTATTACCGGTGAAAGTGAGCGATGCTTTTCTGTCAGAACTGTTTGCATTGGGTAACGAAGCTACTGTAAGTATTGATGTGGCTGCCCAGACCATCACCATCGATGCTACGGGTGCGCAGGAAATATTCGACATCAACACTTATAAAAAAACCTGCCTGTTAAACGGCTATGATGATATTGATTATCTCATCAGCAATAAAGCACAGATCGAAGCTTTCGAAGCACAATTGCAATCTTAATTTTTTATGACAGCAGCTCCTCTTTTGCAGGTAACAGGCCTTACAGTACAGCTGTCAGGTCGGCCTGTGTTGCAGGATCTGTCTTTCAGCCTGAAAGAAGACCAGCGGCTGGCGGTGATCGGTGCTTCCGGTTCCGGTAAAACCAGTTTAATCAAAGCGTTGGCCGGACAGTGTTTTTCCCGTGGAGAAATCGTTTTTCAGAACGATCGCAGGCCAAAGATGGCTTTGATCTCACAACAACACCAGTTCAAAAATTTATCCAACCTCAATTCTTTTTATTACCAGCAGCGGTTTAATTCCAATGACGCGGAAGATGCACCAACGGTAACTGAAGTATTATCGGAGATCACAAACGATGAAAGCCTGCTGGCAGAAACACTTGCGTTACTGCAGATCTCCCATATTGCGGATACCCGTTTGATCCAGTTGTCTAATGGGGAGCACAAACGGGTTCAACTGGCACAGGCTGTTTTGCAAAATGCCGAATGGCTGCTGCTCGACAGCCCTTACACGGGCCTCGATATCGCTGCCAGGGCCCTGCTGAATGAGTTGCTGGATACACTGGCAGCCCGTGGCATTCACTATATACTGGTAACAGCAGATGCTGATATACCCGCTTCTGTTACACATGTGACGGTACTGGAGCAAGGGAAACTGGGTGATCAGCTACCCCGGGCAGATTATTTTGCCCAATACGCCATCGTCAAACACGGTCATGTGGTAAGTGATGGATTCATCGTTTCCTGCAAAACCATTCCGCCTGCATACACGTATCCTGATTTTTCAGTGGCCATCCGCATGGTAAATACGAATGTGGTCTATCATAACCGAACCATACTCAGTGATATCAACTGGGAAGTAAAGAAAGGGGAGTGCTGGAGCGTATCGGGCCATAATGGTTCCGGTAAATCAACTTTGCTCAGCCTGGTAAATGGCGATAACCCGCAGGCTTTTGCCAATGAGATCTATCTTTTTGACCGCCGCAAAGGCAGTGGAGAAAGTATCTGGGATATCAAACAGCAGATCGGGTATGTGTCTCCTGAATTACATCATTATTTTGATTCGGCCGCTACTGCTTTTGAGGTAGTGGCGTCGGGTTTGTTTGATACGATCGGTTTATTCAGACAGTTATCGCAGCAGCATCGTTCCATTGTTGAGCAGTGGATCGCAGTGCTGGATTTAAATACGGTTGGCGAGCAATATTTCAGACAGTTATCCAATGGCCAGCAGCGACTGGTGTTACTGGCCCGGGCATTGGTGAAGAATCCTCCCATGCTCATACTGGATGAGCCCTGCCAGGGACTGGATAGTGAAACCACGGCACGTTTTATCGCATTGGTGAATACGATCTGTGTAGAGATGCAGAAAACACTGATATACGTAAGTCATTATACAACAGAAATCCCTTCCTGTGTTACCCGTTGCTTACAACTGGAGCAGGGAAAGGTGGCAGCCTAAAAACGAAGAAATACTATCTGATATGGAAAAGAAGGTCGCGGTAATATTAGGAGATGGCATTGGTCCGGAAGTGACGCAGCAGTCCATCAAAGTACTGAACGCCATTGCGCATCGCTATGGACACCAGTTTCATTACAGTTATGGCATCATGGGTGCAGATGCGATCGACAAAACGGGCAATCCGTTACCGGATGAAACCATTGCTACCTGCCTGGCCAGCGATGCGATCTTATTCGGCGCCATCGGTCATCCTAAATACGACAATGACCCTACCGCCAAAGTGCGGCCCGAGCAGGGATTGCTGAAGCTGCGTAAAGAGCTGCAGTTGTTTGCCAATATCCGTCCCATTACTACCTATCATGCGCTGCAGCATTTATCGCCGCTGAAAGCGAAACAACTGAAGGGGATCGATTTTGTGATCTTCCGCGAGCTGACCGGTGGTATTTATTTCGGAAAAAAAGAATTGAGCGAAGACCAGACCCGTGCTTCTGATGATTGTGTATATACCAAACCCGAAATAGAACGAGTGGCACATCTGGCATTTCAGTATGCACAGAAAAGAAAAAAGAAACTAACGCTGGTAGATAAGGCCAATGTGCTGGAAACCTCCCGTCTCTGGCGTAAAGTGATCCAGGAGATTGCTGCACTGTATGCTGATGTGGCAGTGGATTATATGTTCGTGGATAATGCAGCCATGCAGATCATCCTGAATCCCGCACAGTTCGATGTGGTATTAACTGAAAATATGTTTGGTGATATCATCAGCGATGAAGCCAGTGTGTTAAGTGGTTCACTGGGTTTGTTGCCCTCTGCCTCAGTAGGTAATCAATCGGCTTTGTTCGAGCCTATCCATGGTTCTTACCCGCAGGCAGCCGGAAAAGATATTGCCAACCCACTGGGTTCTGTGCTATCAGCTGCTATGATGCTGGATCATTTCGGCATGGAAGCGGAAGCACATGCCGTGCGCGAAGCGGTGGCCTGGACCTTATCGCATGGTTTTGTTTCGAAAGATATAGACCCGGTGAATAATTATACCACTACCGCAATCGGCGACCTGATCGTAGATCATATAGAGCGCCACAGAGACAGCGGCAGACGCAGCAGCAATGCGAGTTTGAACCAGTCTACGATCATCTGATACTAACACACGTTTGTGAAAAATAAACGGGTGTTTCCAAAATAAATGAAAGAGTTCTTTGTTTTTTGCGATGGTGGGAGTACTTTTGATTTAATACATCATCCATGTTAAGAGGCAGAACAAATAATGTGAATACGGTTATTACAGTCATTGCGATTGTGATCGTCATTATTATTCCTGCACTGCATGGAGGATGAGTTTATACAGTATAAAAGATACTAAGCATATAAGCCCCGCCTCCAAAAAGGCGGGGCTTTTTTTATTTACCCGGAAGCTTTTGGAAAGCGCTAAACTTTCCAAAAGCTATCAACTAAAACAAGTGTATGGCAAATTATTACAACGAGAACACGGTACTCTACCTCAACGGCAGTTTTGTAAAAGCGTCGGAGGCGAAAATGGATTTTTATAGCCAGTCGTTTCACTATGGCTATTCTGTTTTCGAAGGGATCCGTTCTTATCGTACCGTAACCGGCGAAACCAAAATATTCAAGGCAGAAGCGCATTATCAGCGGCTGAAGAATTCGGCAACAGCATTGAATCTGCCCTATACCTGGGCGGCCAGCGAGCTCATTGCGGCTACCTATGAATTGCTGGCAAAAAATAACCTGCAGGATGCCTATATCCGTCCCGTGGTATATGCGCCGGCCAATATGAGTTTTAACCTGAATACGGAATCTTTTATCGTGATCGAAGTATGGGAAATGGCGCCGTTCCTGGGAGATAAACTGTTACGCGTGATGAGTTCTTCTTTCCAGCGTCCCAATCCGAAAGGATTTAAGATTCACGCGAAAGCAGCGGGTCATTATGTGAATTCCATCCTCGCCAGCCAGGAAGCCAAGGCAAATGGTTTTGATGAAGCCCTGCTGAGTGATATGAACGGCAATGTGGCAGAAGGTCCGGGTGCTAATGTGTTTTTTGAAAAAGAAGGCCGTTTATATACCACGGCACTGGGTAATATCCTGCCCGGTATTACCAGGGCAACGGTACTGGAGATCTGTGAAGAGCTGCATATACCGGTAGAAGAAAAACTCTTTACCAAAGAAGATATGTATGGCGCCGATGCCGCATTTTTCTGCGGTACCGCAGCAGAAGTGATCGGCATGCAATCGCTGGACGATCAACCCTTTACAATGGCCTGGGAAAATACCCTGAGCAAACAGATCCAGGATGCATATAAAGAACTGGTTGTGGAAAAGAAAGGAGTACTGGTAAATGAAGTGTTGGGAGTGGAGTAGTGAGTGGTCAGTAGTGAGTAGGGAGGGTTGAGCAGATTCACAAACTACCTACTCACTACTGACTGCTGACGAACCCAGTTTCGTTAGAAGTAGAACATAAGAAAATAAACCCTTTCCTTGGAAAGGAAACAAAACAAGAACCCCGCTGAGATCATGGCAAACGAAATCAATAAGTACAGTAAGACATTAACGCAGGACGTAACGCAGCCCGCTGCACAGGCTATGTTATATGGCATTGGCTTAACAGACGAGGACCTGCAGAAAGCGCAGGTGGGCGTGGTAAGTATGGGTTACGATGGTAACACCTGTAACATGCACCTGAACGACCTGGCACAGCTGGTAAAAAAGGGTGTATGGGAGAACAACCTGGTGGGACTGATCTTTAATACCATTGGTGTGAGTGATGGCATGAGTAATGGAACCGATGGTATGCGTTACTCGCTGGTGAGTCGCGATATCATTGCCGATTCGATAGAAGCTGTTTGTGGTGCGCAATATTACGATGGGGTGATTGCCTTGCCGGGCTGCGATAAAAATATGCCAGGCTCCATCATTGCTATGGGCAGGTTAAACCGCCCGGCTATTATGGTGTATGGCGGAACCATTGCACCGGGGCATTACAAAGGGCAGGACCTGAATATCGTTTCTGCTTTTGAAGCGCTCGGACAAAAACTGGCCGGTAACCTGGATGAGGCCGATTTTAAAGGCATTGTTAAACATGCCTGCCCGGGTGCAGGAGCCTGTGGTGGTATGTACACGGCCAATACCATGGCTTCGGCCATTGAAGCATTGGGGATGAGTTTGCCTTATTCCTCTTCCAACCCTGCCTTAAGTGATGAGAAACAGAAAGAATGTTTAGACGCCGGCAAAGCCATTAAGTTATTGCTCGAAAAAGATATCAAGCCCAAAGACATCATGACGCGGAAAGCATTTGAAAATGCGATTACCATGGTGATGGTGATGGGCGGCAGTACCAATGCTGTATTGCATTTGCTGGCCATGGCCAAAAGTGTGGACGTAGCACTGACACAGGATGATTTCCAGGCTATCAGCGATCGCGTACCGGTGCTGGCAGATTTCAAACCCAGTGGTAAATACCTGATGCAGGATCTGCACCAGTACGGTGGTGTGCCGGCGGTGATGAAATATTTATTACAGAAAGGATTGTTACACGGCGATTGTTTGACCGTAACCGGTAAAACAGTAGCTGAGAATGTGGCCCAGGTTCCAGACCTCGATTTTGAACAGCAGAAGATCATTCTGCCGATTGAACATCCTGTAAAAGCAACCGGTCACCTGCAGATCTTATACGGTAACCTGGCCGAAGGTGGCAGCGTAGCCAAAATCAGTGGAAAAGAAGGTGAGTTGTTCGAAGGTCCGGCGCGTGTATTTGATGGAGAACATGAACTGATTAACGGCATTAACAGCGGCCGTATTCAACATGGCGATGTGGTGGTGATCAGGTACGTGGGTCCGAAAGGAGCGCCCGGTATGCCGGAAATGCTGAAACCTACCTCGGCTATCATTGGTGCGGGATTGGGTAAAAGCGTAGCCCTGATCACCGATGGAAGATTCAGTGGTGGTACCCATGGTTTTGTGGTAGGGCATGTAACGCCGGAAGCGTTTAAAGGCGGACTGATCGGACTGGTGCAGGACAACGATATCATTGAGCTGAATGTGGCCACCAAAAAAATGACATTGAAAGTAAGTGAGGAAGAGATCGCAAAGCGCCGAGTCAGCTGGAAGCAGCCTGCGCTGAAAGCAACGAAAGGAATCCTGTTCAAATATGCACAACAGGTGAAAGATGCTTCGGAAGGCTGTGTTACAGACGAGGCCTGAACTTCATCTCCCCCAAAGGGGAATTACCAAAGAAAAAAAGATTGTATGAGTACAATTGAAGAAATAAAAACAACCACTAACCCCGCACCCAAAGTGATCTGTTCAGATAAAGGCAGTGAACTTACCGGTTCACAGGCGGTATTGGAAGCCTGTTTGATAGAAGGGGTAGATACTATTTTCGGTTATCCCGGTGGTGCCATCATGCCCATCTATGATGCGCTGTACGACTATAACGATAAACTGAAACATATCCTTGTTCGCCACGAACAGGGAGGCATTCATGCCGCGCAGGGATATGCCCGTGCTTCGGGCAGGGTAGGTGTAGTGTTTGCTACCAGTGGTCCGGGAGCCACTAACCTGGTTACCGGCCTGGCAGATGCCATGATCGACAGCACCCCCATTGTAGCCATTACCGGCCAGGTGTTTGCGCACCTGCTGGGTACCGATGCATTTCAGGAAACAGATGTGATCAATATTACCACACCGGTTACCAAATGGAACTACCAGGTAACCGATGCAACCGAGATCCCGGCTGTACTGGCGAAAGCTTTTTATATAGCGCGCAGTGGAAGGCCCGGTCCGGTATTGATCGATATTACCAAGAATGCACAGATGCAGAAATTCAGTTATGAAGGATATGCTCCTTGTAACCATGTACGCAGTTACCGACCCAAACCCATTGTACGCAAGGAATACATAGAGGAAGCGGCAGCGTTGATCAACGCGGCAGAGAAACCCTTTGTGATCTTTGGCCAGGGCGTGATACTGGGAAAAGCGGAAAAAGAATTCAAAGCCTTTATTGAAAAAGCCGGCATTCCCGCCGCCTGGACCATTCTGGGATTGAGTGCACTGCCAACGGATCATCCGCTGAATGTAGGTATGCTGGGTATGCATGGTAATTATGGTCCGAATGTAATGACCAATGAATGTGATGTATTGATAGCCGTGGGTATGCGATTTGACGATCGTGTTACCGGAAGGCTCGATAAATATGCCAAACAGGCCAAAGTGATACACCTGGATATTGATCCATCAGAAATTGACAAAAATGTAAAAGCGACGGTGGGCGTTTGGGGCGATTGTAAAGAAACCCTGCCCCTGTTAACCAAACTGGTAAACACCAAAGTGTATCCAAAGTGGGTGGAGAAATTCCGCGCTTGTGATGCGGAAGAAAATAAGGAAGTGATTTTTGAAGAATTACATCCCACTACCCAAAAAATGACGATGGGTGAAGTGATGCGAAACCTGAACGACCTTACCAGCGGTAATGCCATTATCGTAACCGATGTGGGCCAGCACCAGATGGTGGCCTGCCGCTATGCCAAATTTAACCAGAGTAAAAGCAATATCACTTCCGGTGGTTTGGGTACGATGGGTTTTGGTTTACCCGCAGCCATTGGTGCCAAATTCGGGGCGCCGGAAAGAACCGTGGTAGCTATCATTGGTGATGGTGGTATGCAAATGACCATCCAGGAACTGGGAACCATTATGCAAACAGGCGTAGCAGTGAAGATCCTGATCCTGAACAATGAGTTTCTGGGTATGGTTCGTCAATGGCAGCAACTGTTCAACGACAGGCGTTATTCATTCGTGGACATAACCAGTCCGGATTTTGTGATGGTAGCTAAGGGCTATGGCATTGAAGGCAATAAAGTAACCGATCGTGCCAACCTGAAAGCGGCTTTGCAAACCATGCTGGAACACGATGGCTCTTACCTGCTGGAAGTGATGGTGGGTAAGGAGAACAATGTGTTTCCGATGGTGCCGCAGGGTTGCAGTGTGAGTGAAGTGAGATTGAAGTAATACTATTAACCAAATTGTATAACCAATTCCCCGTTGAGGGGCTTAGGGGGTAAACATGACAAAACAGGAATTTACCATTACCGTATATACCGAGAACCATATTGGCTTACTGGTTCGTATTGCCACCATGTTCTCGCGCAGGAAGATCAATATTGAGAGCCTGAACACTTCTCCATCCGAAGCGGAAGGCATTCATCGTTTTACGATCGTGATCAACGAAACCGAAGACGTGGTACGCAAACTGGCGCGCCAGATAGAGAAGCAGGTAGAAGTACTGAAAGCCTACTATAACAACAATGATGAAATTGTTTGGCAGGAGCTGGCTTTGTATAAAGTACCTACGGATGAGATCGCCGAAAAAGTAAAAGTAGAAAGACTGCTTCGCGAACATGGTGCCAGAGCCGTTGTGATCAGGAAAGACTATACCATTTTTGAAACCAGCGGTCACCGCGAAGAAACGGATAAACTGGTAGAAGTGCTGGCGCCCTACGGACTCATCGAATTTGTACGTAGTGCACGGGTGGCCATTATTAAAGAGAGCAAGGGCTTTCATGAGAAACTGAAAGAATTTGAACAGGCCGAACCGGGGGAGGAACTGGTAGAGAATGAGTTTCTGGATAAGCAGGATGAAGTGTTTACGATGTGAGTAGTGAGTAGTGAGTAGTGAGTAGTAAGGGGCGGGCAGAGGTAATATATACTCACTACTGACAACTGACCACTCACTGAGTAATAGCGAACCGGAAGTACAAGTGAGTGACACAACGAAGATGAGGAAAGAACAAACTGTAAAAGCAATTAAATCAATAAAAACAAAACCAATTAACCGTTAAACTTTACAAAATGGCAAAATTAAATTTTGGTGGGGTAGAAGAAAATGTAGTGACACGTGATGAGTTTCCTTTGGCAAAAGCGCAGGAAGTATTAAAGAATGAAGTAGTAGCCGTGATCGGTTATGGTGTACAGGGGCCCGGACAGGCATTGAACCAGAAAGAAAACGGGATCAATGTGATCGTGGGTCAGCGTAAAAATTCAAAAAGCTGGGACAAAGCAGTGAAGGACGGATTTGTGCCCGGACAAACTTTATTCGAAATTGAAGAGGCCCTTGAAAAAGGAACCATTATCTGTTATTTACTAAGCGACGCCGCACAGATTGCTATGTGGCCTACGGTGAAAAAACATTTAACACCCGGTAAAGCTTTGTATTTTTCTCATGGCTTTGGTGTTACCTATAACGACCAGACAGGTATTATTCCGCCGGCTGATGTAGATGTGTTTTTAGTGGCACCCAAAGGTTCCGGTACATCCCTTCGCAGAATGTTTCTGCAGGGCCGTGGTCTGAACAGCAGTTATGCCATTTTCCAGGATGCTACCGGCCGTGCTTTTGACAGGGTGGTGGCATTGGGTATCGCTATCGGTTCGGGTTACCTGTTCGAAACCAATTTCAAAAAAGAAGTATACAGCGATCTTACCGGTGAGCGTGGTACCCTGATGGGCGCGATCCAGGGAATTTTTGCGGCACAGTACCAGGTATTGCGTTCTAAGGGGCATACGCCATCAGAAGCATTTAATGAAACCGTAGAAGAATTAACCCAGTCGCTGATGCCATTGGTGGCAGAGAATGGTATGGACTGGATGTATGCCAACTGTTCTACCACCGCACAACGTGGTGCGTTGGATTGGTGGAAAAAATTCCGCGATGCCACTTTACCTGTGTTCACTGAATTATATGAGAGTGTAGCTACCGGTAAAGAAGCGGCTAAGTCTATTGAAAGCAACAGTAAAGCGGATTACCGCGAAAAACTGGATGCAGAACTGAAAGAATTACACGATAGTGAAATATGGCAGGCGGGAAGGACGGTGAGAAGTTTACGTCCGGAGAACCAACCAGCCAAATAATACTGACTCATCCCCCGGCCCCTTCTCTGCCCGCAGAGAAGGGGAGGTAGGGAGAGGTTTAAAAAATAGTTATGGATACGCGATCAAGTACTGATACACCCACACTCGATTTTGAAGGCGCAAAAAAGCGGTTACAGAAAATTGTGAACCGTACACCGCTTACGTATAACCACAATTTATCGCGTAAGTACCAGTGTGATGTTTTTCTGAAAAGAGAGGATCTGCAGGTGGTGCGTTCTTATAAACTGCGTGGTGCGTACAATATGATGAGCAGTTTACCACAGGAACAATTGCAGAAGGGAGTGGTATGTGCCAGTGCGGGTAACCATGCACAGGGTTTTGCCTACAGTTGTAAAAAACTGAATGTGAAAGGGGTGGTGTTTATGCCCATTATTACGCCCAACCAGAAAGTGCACCAGACCAAAATGTTTGGCGAGGGATTTATTGAAGTGAGACTGACAGGCGATACGTTTGATGATTGTGCCGCTGCCGCCAAAGAGTATACGGTAGCGAACGGCCTGACCTTTATCCCGCCTTTTGACGATATCCGGATCATTGAAGGACAGGCAACGGTAGGTATGGAGATCATGGAAGACCGGTCTGATATTGATTACCTGTTTGTACCGGTTGGCGGTGGTGGATTGAGTGCGGGCGTGGGTGCGTATTTCAAAACCTTTTCACCCAAAACAAAAGTGATCGGGCTGGAACCCGAAGGAGCGCCTTCTATGTATGAAGCGTTACGGGCCGGTCATCCGGTTACGCTGGATAATATTGAGCGTTTTGTAGACGGGGCCGCAGTAAAAAGAGTAGGTGATGTTACGTTCAGTATCTGTAAAGATGTACTGGATGATATGCACCTG
>SCVK01000500.1 GCA_004297075.1 Chitinophagaceae bacterium | reverse complement strand
ACTGTAAGTGGCACAGTAGATGCGGGTAATATCAGCGCAACCACTGCTACGCTGGGTAACTTAACAGTACCTGGCACGATCACAGGAGGTACGTTCAGTGGTACACTGTCAGATGGTACGCTAAACAGTATCACCAGCCTTGGTAACTTATCAGCCTTAACTGTAACAGGTAATGTTACAGCGGGCTCTATCAGTACAACTACTGCTACGATCGCTAACTTAACTGGTTTAACATCTTTAAGTGTAAGTGGTGCGATCACCGGTACCACACTTGGTGGTACACTGACTACTGCAGCGCAGCCTAATATCACGAGTCTTGGTACACTGGCGAGTGTAACGGTAAGTGGCACAGTAGATGCGGGTAATATCAGCGCAACCACTGCTACGCTTGGTAACTTAACAGTACCTGGCACGATCACCGGTGGCACGTTCAGTGGCACTTTAAGTACAGGTACTCTAAATAGCATCACCAGTCTTGGTAACTTATCAGCCTTAACCGTATCAGGTAATATCACAGCAGGTTCTATCAGTACAACTACTGCTACGATCGCTAACTTAACTGGCTTAACATCCTTAAGTGTAAGTGGTGCGATCACCGGTACTACACTGGGTGGTACACTGACTACTGCAGCGCAGCCTAATATCACGAGTCTTGGCACACTGGGAAGCGTAACGGTAAGCGGTACCGCAAGCATAGGCAATATCAGCAGCACTACCGGTACCATCGGTAACTTAACGGTACCTGGCACGATCACAGGAGGCACGTTCAGTGGTACACTGTCAGATGGTACTTTAAACAGCATCACCAGTCTTGGCAACTTAACAGCCTTAACCGTATCAGGTAATGTTACAGCAGGATCTATCAGTACAACTACTGCTACGATCGCTAACCTGACCGGTTTAACATCTTTAAGTGTAAGTGGTGCGATCACCGGTACCACACTGGGTGGTACACTGACCACTGCGGCACAACCTAATATCACGAGCCTTGGCACACTGGGAAGCTTGACTGTAAGTGGCACAGTAGATGCGGGTAATATCAGCGCAACCACCGCTACGCTTGGTAACTTAACCGTACCTGGCACGATCACTGGTGGTACGTTCAGTGGCACACTGTCAGAAGGTACTTTAAACAGCATCACCAGCCTTGGTAACTTATCAGCCTTAACCGTATCAGGTAATATCACAGCTGGTTCTATCAGCACAGCCAGTGCAACAATCACTAATGCAACTATCGCTAAC
>SCVK01000134.1 GCA_004297075.1 Chitinophagaceae bacterium | reverse complement strand
CCGGTATATTTTACCCATGCTTCAATGGTAAAGCTGGCTCCCAGATTCAGGGATGCACTATGCGGAACAGTAATATAGTTGCCGCTGGTTGGCGTTGATTTTACAAAATTCAAAGCCCCGGCCGGGGTTAATAAATTGGTAATAGTAACATAACCATTACCTGTATTGAGTCCGGAAGAAACATAAGTGGTGCCTGCACCTAGCAGGTTTCCTCCACCACCACCTGCACCTACACGCGTATTTCCGCCTCCGCCACCGGAGTATCCGCCGCCACCGCCCGCATTGGCCTCATAATTGGAATGAACACCTGCACCGGCACCCCCTCCAAAACCTCCGGGAATAGTAGTTGCAAATCCGCCATACCAATCCCTGTTATCTCCGCCCGACATTCCGGAGGAAGAATATACGCTTCCCGGAAAGCCACCATAGTATTGTTGTACACCCGCTCCCAAAAATCCACCACCACCAGATCCGCCATAGCCACCCGGATTTGTTCCCCCACCGCCATTCACACCACCAATACCCACTTGCGCCCAGCTACTTGAGAAACCGGTTCCATTGGCACCACTGGTAACATTATACGCAGAAGCATCTACACCAGGCTGAACAGATACAAAACTACCACCGCCCTGCGCTGCACCACCACCACCACCTGAAATCAGGATAGGTGAATTGTTACTGCCATTCACCACAAAACTTCCTCCTCCACCACCGCCGGCATAACCAGGCGTATTGAAACTGGCTCTTCCACCTTCCTGTCCTACCAGAATATCAAGAACGGTTCCTGCTGTTAATGAATAATTGACAGTAATCAGCCTTCCTTTTCCGCCCGCAGCTCCGGGTGTATACCCACCAGATGCTCCTGCAGCTGTGATTGCATAGATACCGGTTGATGGAACCACCCAACGCTGGATGCCTGTTCCCACTACCGTTACCTGACCCGCAAGCGTTGAAGCATTATAAGCAGCAGTTACCTGCGCCTGTGATGGACCATTGATACCGGAAGCCCCCGCACTGGTAAAGCTATACGTCTGGCTTAAAGAGCTGATGAGGGGTAACAGCATTAACAGCGTACCCAGAAACTTGTACACAGGTCTGAAGGATGTTTGACAATTCATAAAAGCAGATTGAATGGCTGTAAAAATGTATGTATAGGAACGTATGTATGGATTACTGCGGCATCAGGGTTTGATACTGTATAATGCAGGGCTCGCGAGAATAGCGGTTTTCCGCTCCTCTGTAAAGAGTAAGAAATCCGGGTTCCGGATCTCAAAAAAGACTGTTTTGATACCGGTAGTTGCCGGTGTAAGTAAGGTTTGACCAATTGCAGTTAAATTGGTCTGATTCCATTGGTCCAATGCCGAATAAAACCGGTTGGCATCCAGCGTGGAATCGCCGGTATTGGCCTTCACCGGAAAATCGCAGGGGATGGTAACATATGTAGTATCGTTGCGAAGTGTAACTACACCGTAGCGGCACTGGGCCTGTGACTCACTGAAACTGATACAGCTGAGAACAGACATAGATAGGGATAGCAAAATCTGTTGAGTAGAGATTTTTTTCATAAACGCAGGTTTTGGTAGGTATGCATAAACAGGATACCACAGACAGCATACTATGCCTGCAGCATGGTTAATAGGACAACCGGATGGATAGGTGGATTTTTTAAGCAGGTGAATCTATCTGTATTTTACAGAATAGAGAAACCAAGTCGTTCAAATACGGTTTAGCGTAGATTAAGACACCGTTAAAATAGACAGTGGTAGAATAATGTGAAAGCCGAATGGTATGAAATGCAAAAGAAAAGGTATCAAATGCAAAATCAGCTGCTCATTTTACTGCGCAGGTTACTATTGGGAAACTGAAGAGTGAAAGTGGTTCCTGAACCGGAAGTATATTGATATTGCCCGCGAAGCTGGCGGGTGAGCTCTTTAATGATACGAAAACCCAATGAGCCGGATTGCACTGTATCAAAACCAGCCGGCAATCCCACACCGTTATCATGTATGATGATTGTGTACCCTTTTTCAATATCATCCGATACCTGGATAGACAATATACCCGGTTGCCCATTGGAAAAAGCATATTTGAGCGCATTGGTGATCACTTCATTCAGGATCAGCCCCACCGGAACCGCAGATTCTATATCAAGGTATAATTCCCTGGGTTGGGTAACACAAACCAGTTCAACATCAGTAGCCGCATACACTGTTTTCAGATCGGTAAAAAGCGAACTGATATATTCTTCCAGCGGAATAGCGGCAATCGTTTCAAAACCATACAGCTTCTGGTGTATCAGCGAAATGGCTTTTACCCGCTTATGGCTATCGCGAAGCGCATCAATCGCCTCCGGATCGGTTAAGGAATAAGCCTGCAGGTTCAGCAGACTCGAAATTACCTGCAGGTTGTTTTTCACCCGGTGATTAATCTCCCTTATCAGGGTATCTTTTTCGGCCGATTGCTGCTCAATGATTTTTTTCTGCATTTCCAGTTGCCGGTTTTTCCTTGTTTTAGCCCGGTTGGCCATTACCAGCACTACTCCCAGTACCAGCAATAAAAAGGCAATAATAATGGCGGCAATGGTTCTGTTCTGCAAACCGAGATTAGATAGTTTCAGCGCCTCATTCTCTTTTGCTTTCTTTTCAGCTTCATATTTCACTTCCAGCTCTTTCTGGATCAGCTTTACCCTGTTTTCTGCCTCTGCAATGGTTTTTTCCCTGGTTTCATTAAATAAACTATCATTAAACAGCTTGTATAATTCATAATATTTTAAAGCAAGCTCAGGAAAACCCGTTTTTTTTGCTACGGATGAGAGCACTTCATAACTGTCGCGCTGGTACCGCTTACTCTTATAGGCTGTAGAAAGCGCGAGTAAACGCCGGGCATATACATTGGCTTTACCGGCTTCATTTGTTTTTTCATATAATTTGGAAAGCGCCCCCAATGGTATCAATACATTGTCTTTGGTGCCCAGACTATCCAGTATATGTAAACTTTTCAGCAAATACCCTTCCGCCTCCCTGTATTTACCAATACCCAGGTACATTTCACCAATATCCGTTGTAACCGTAGCATATACATAGGCCCTGTCTGCCTTCCGGTTGATATAGCTTATAGCCTGTTCTGCCGCTTTTTCCGCTTCTCTTTTATTACCAGACAGCATATTGTCTTTGGCTATATTGGACCAGATCATCCCCACATACTGCCAGTTTTGTATCCTGTTTTCTATTTCCAATGCTCGCTTGTAGTAAGGTAAGCTTACCGAAATGGGTCTGCCGGCATCGGAATACGCTTCTCCGATACAATTAGAGAGAAAAGCGATCATTTCATCCACCTGGTATCGCTCCGCTATCTGCAGGCCTTCCAGAAAATACTGTATCATCCTGTCAAAATCGCCCTTGTCCTGGTACATACCGGCAATCAAACCGGTTACATGCGCAAGGGTATACCCGTCATTCGCCAGTTTCGCCTGCTCCATAGAGAGCTTATACATAGCCAGACATTCCTCGATCTTCTGCTCCAGTACACGCAGAAAGCCTTTTATCTTATACGCCTGGGCAAGCAAGCGGTGGTCTTTCCCCCGCGAAGCTATCCGGATCATTTCATCGGCCAGTTTCTCCGCTTCTTTACGGTCTGCAAACCGAAGTTCCCAACCCAGTATACCATACAGGCGGCTTTTAGCCGTGTCCATTTTCGCCAGGGCGATGGACCGCTTCAACGCAGGAATATCTACAGGCTGGTATTGTGCCTTTACGGCAGCCAGGGGATAAAAAAACAAGACGGCCAACAGGACAAAACAAACACCTGCGCGGATAGGTAGCCGGTATCCGCCGCTGAATGAACCCGATATTGGGTGTATAAAAACAGATGCTATCCGCATGTCAGGATATCAAATATCGGGAAATAGGACTGCTACCTAAATAATAGGTACCAAATGCAAAAAAACAGGTACGTGATGTGTAGAAACAGGCAAAAACTACACTACCCGGTTGATTTTGGCCAAAAAAGCATCTTTGAAATTACGGCTAAGGGGAAGTTCTTTCCCGTTAATCAACAGATCTGTATGTGAAAAGGAATCTACTTTCTGCATATTCACCACATAGGATTTATGGATCTGCAGAAAATTTTCACTGCGGATCGTATCCAGAAAATCACGGAAACTGGTGCGTACAATGAACCTGCCTTTTTCAGACACAATGAACATATAATTATGCTCCGATTCTAACCAGAGTATCTCCTGCACTTTCACTCTTACAAAATTCTTATCGGTTTTTACAAACACACTGTCCTCTACCAGTAACCCGCTCTCCGGGTTGCGGGTAGTGGCCGCAAAATTTACCAGGGCCACTTCGATCGCCGTATACAGGTCTTCTGCATCAAAAGGTTTTACAAGGTACCCACTGGGGTGAGTGGCTGCCGCATGGCTGACCGTAAGTTTATCTGTATGTGAAGTGATAAAGATAAAGGGCGTCTTGTATTTCTCTGATAACTGCTGCGCCAGTTCAATGCCGGTTCTGGTTCCGCTGAGGTTGATATCTACCAGTACCAGATCGGGTTTTTCGGTGTCAAGTATATTTACTGCATCGGTATATCCCATGGCAGTGGGCAGTACCCGGTAGCCCATCCGGGTTAACATATCTACCATATCCATTGCCACCAGCGACTCATCTTCTACAATCAGTATTTTACAACCCTCCATGCAATTTGGGAGCAATAACCACTCCAGGCTTTAATAAACAGTGTGTTTTACTTCGGCTATATTAGAACTTATTTCCCGAAGAAATTAGGTGTGCAGCTGTCAATTACCGGATTTTTAATTGTTTATTAAGGTGGTGCGAGATTTTTTACTCAGAGGGTAACACCCAGTATTTTAGCAAATCGCATGAGTTCTGCTGTTTCTTCCGTATGAAGGGTTTCATTGTTGTCGTATTTAGCCCGGAGAAACAATACTCTTTTATGTTGCGGATATTTAGCGAGTATGGCAGCAATATATTTTCCGGCACTTTCATCTTTCTGGTAAATAGGGGTTGCCACTACGGGCTCCACCGGTTTATAGCGGGTGGGCATTTTCAGGATGATGGCTTCCAGGGTTCCCAGCCAGCTGTCGGGGATCTCTTTTACTTTTTGTGCTTTTGATAATAAACCCTGCAACTGTTTTTTACTCAGGCTGCCCCTTTCTTCGTATTGATGCATCAGGCTCATCACAAACAAAGCGTCAGGATTATACGCATACAGCGCATCCAGCACTTTGGCAATGATATCGATTCCTGATTTGGGTTTGTACATACCTGCTACAATATAAGCCACCCATCCACTGTTTGATGTGCCGGGCTTTCAAAGGTACTGATTTCGTTCTGTGCAAAAGAGAAGGGCATACAGCTAACAGCCATATGCCCTTTCAGAAACAGGGTCAACAAGATCCGTTGTTACCGGCAGCGGATCCTGTAGCTTACCAGATCGTTTTTACCGCTACAAAACTGCCGTTGGCATCAAATGCCACACAGTAACGGGTATTATTGGCATCGATCACCGCTATATAACCTTTGATGGTGCCTGATACAGATACACTGAACGCTTTATCCAATACATAATTAGGATACGTGGTGGCCAGGTAGCTAAGTGCTGCCGATGGCAAACTTGCATCTGCAATAGTTGCTTTCTCACCGGGGGCCGGCAAACTAATACGGCTCACGAATACACCGGTGCTGCTGAACAGTGTGGCATATACTCCGCCATTTTTAGACAATACCAGGTAACCCGCATCTGTTTTATGAAATGCTTTTACCAGCGTATCAGTTGCATAGTTAGTTGCAAAATAAGTGGTAATGGCTGCAGGCAGGGCCGATAAAGCAATAGTGTCTTTATGTGGCAGGCCACGTTTTTCAAAACGGCCCCCTTTGTGCCAGCCTGCACCCTGTACATCCCCTTTCTCGCGCTGTTCCAGCACTTTTACAAAAGTGCCATCTGCGGTAAACTGCAGTGCTACGGGCTTGCTGTTATAATTGATGATGACTACGTATCCCTTAACAGCACCCAGTGTATCTTTTACAGCGAATGCTTTGGTAAATACATACCCGCTGTAATTGGTGCTGAGATAGGATGACAGGGTAGCAGGCAGTGCACTGGCAGCTACCGAATCGCGGTGCTGGCCTTTATCGCAGGTATGCACTACATACACAGAATCAGTGGTGGTTCCACCAGTGGTAGTGGTGCCACCATTAGTGGCTACGGCAATGGTAGAAGAAGTGGACGTAGTGGCAATCACCGCATTCTGGTCTGCCCGGTTACCCGAAATTTCTTTCTGGCAGGAACTAACACCGGCCATCAGTAATACAGTTGCTGCGAGATAAGTATAGGTTGTTTTCAATTGCTTTTGCATGTTGGTTATTTTTTGATCTGTTATCTGTTAGGTTGTTTTTATATGTCTGTTGTTTTGTTTGAATGGCCCGGCTATCCACCGATCTTTAAGCGGCAGAACATCAGGTATAATTTATCCGAGCTTATCACCCTTCCCGCAGGAACTGTGTTAGAGGGGGGTGTCTGTAACCAGCCATTTCTTTGTAAAGCAGACAGAAGCATCCATTTGTTTTGGTCGTTCCCCGCTACCGGCTGGCTGGCAGGATAGTAAGTAACAGTAACAGGCACCTGCCATAAGCCGTTGTTTCTTTCTGGAGGAACAGTTATAACCGGTATGGCTCGCTTTTCCCATACCGCAGACAGATCGGGCAGATAGTCCGATTGGCTGAGGATGAGAAGCAGTTGTATGAAACCGGCCAATGAATACATAATACAGTTGATGATGAAGAAAGAAGTTCCTGCTGATAATTGTATCAGGCAGTAAATCCCAAATAGTTTTTAATGATGGATGGATTTTGTGAGCCTGGTTACAGGCAGGTCAATTAACAGCGGCAGGTGATGTATGAGCAATAAGCGGTTGCCGCTCACAGACTGCAAACAAACCGGCACCGGTAAGGACAGGTAAATACGGGATATACAATTCATAACAATGGTTTTGTTTGTAATACGATTGTGTAGAATTGTAAATAGGAGCTGTTTTAGTGTTAGGTTTTTTAGCTGTTACCAACTATTAGATGCGAAAAGAATGGCCCATGTTATCAAGAAAATGTTAAAGCCTGTTTTTAATGGCAACGAGGAGCAACAGCAACTTTTTACCATCATATCCACCAATACAAAACCCCGTTACCACTGCTTCACAGGGTTACGGGGCTTGCGCTATGTTTACTTGCAAAGCGGTTCAGAAGAACCCACTCGTGTTTACTAATCAATCAGGGTTTCCACAAACGCTCAAGCACTTTCATAAAATAACCACCCACCACACTCCTTGCCTGAAAACCTACCTGTTTGCCATTCGTGGTTTCATGCCAGTCAGAAATGGGCACACGGGACGGGGTTTCGTTCGCATATTTATACAGGGGATCAATGAACGCTTCAAAATCTTTCTGCGTTGTGGCCAGGGTGGCTGTCCAGATGATCCAGTCGGACTTGGTATAGGTTTTCCGGCTATCCAGCGGTAGGCCAAACAGTTCTTGTTTGGTGAGATAATAAGCCACTTCTTTCTGATACACCGATGAAGGAAACAGTTCCAGGCCAAGCAATTTATCCCACACCAGGTTGTATTTCTGGCTCCAGCTGTTCTTGTTATCAAACGTAAGTGCATAATGATCTCCGGCATCTGCCATCTCCATCCAGCGCAATGCCATGTTTTTGGCCATGGTACGATACGTGGCAGCAATCTCTTTTTTACCGAGCATCTCTGCCAGCATCGCATAGCCGCCCAAACCCACGATCGCTTTTACAGAAAGGTTGGCGTTCCTGGCCAGGTGACCCGCAAAATCATCCGTACATAACTGGTTGGCCGGATCAAATCCTTCTCTTGAAAGATAGTCGGCCCAGGTAGTTAAAGTAGCCCAGTGTTGTAATGCATATTTCGCATTGCCTTCTGCTTTGGCAATGGCTGCGGTTAGTAGTAACATATTACCACACTCTTCTACCGGCATATCTTCTCCATAGGTTTGTCCGTTAGCCAGGGGATAGGTGCCCAGGTCATGTGCCGCAAAAGGTTTTTTCCATTTACCGCTTTCACTGTAATAAAAAATACCATTCAGCATACCTTTCAACAGATCCGGATTGTAAGCGAGAAACAGCGGTGAGGAAGGATAGGTTACATCTACCGTATTAATAGAACCATTGCTGAAATTTTCTTTCGACAGAAACAGGATCTCTCCTTGCGGACTTTGTACCAGTTTGTGCGCCGCAATGGCCTGGCGGTAGCCCAGTACACACAATTTTGCATAGGCTTCGCCACCGGCGTGTAAAGCATCCTGGTAAACCCGGTTATTCACCGAATCGCATTGCTGCATAATGCTGCGGTAACCATCTCTCGCTTTATAAAACAGATCTCCGATGATGGCCGTACCGGATTTATTCCACCAGGGTTTCAGGTTGGTGTTAAAATACTTCACCGACTGCAGATCATCATACCCGATCATCAGGTAAGCTTCTTTTGGTTGCATACCGGTTTTTCCGAGGTTCACCACTGTATTCAGGACCAATTGTTTACCGGTATTTGTTATAGCAGATGTTTGTCCGGAAAACGACTGCAGGTAATCACCAACGGTAGAAATATGTTGTGTGCTGTTAAACCCATCAGGTACGGCCACATAGAGATGGCCCCAGTCTATCCGCAGGTTATCGCCTTTTTTCTGCAGCACAGGTTGCTCTTTGGTTCCTGCCCGCAGCATTTGAATCCCCTTCAGATCATTCTTTTCGGCCACTACCGTTTGCCAGGAATCGTTTACGGCCAGGTTGGTAGAAGCACCCAGATAACATTGCACATCATGCGTTTTACCATCGTTGGCTTTTACAGAAAAACTGATATAGGAGATCGGGCGCGAGAGCAGGTCCAGATCATGTAATAACAAAGGGGAAGTGAAGCTGAGCGAAAGAACAACTCCGCCGCAGGCAAATGCATACCGGGTTTGCGTTGCTTTCAGTTCCACCGAACGCTGTACGGCCGTAAATACCGGTGGTTGGTTTTGCCGTAGCGGTTCATTCACCAGGCCTGCATCCAGGTAAGCACCGCCGGCTGTATTGGCCACATGTATGGCCAGCACATTCTCGCCCTTCACCAGTTTGGCTTTCACCGCATCAGTGAGCGGGAACAGTTCCGACCGGCTGTTCCAGCCTTTGCGCGAAAAAGCGGGTTCTCCGTTAATATACACTTCCACATTATCATCATGCTGCATTTTCAGGTAGAGCTGATGAATGTTCAGATCCTTCAGCATAAATACCCTTCTCATCCAGAGATCAGTACTGTTCCATACTGTTTTGGCCTGCCTGCGGTTTTTAGAAAAAGGCGCTTCACCAGTTTTCCACTGGGTATCATCAAACCCGTTATTCATCCAGCTGGCAGCAGGTGCGGTTTCGGTGTAACGGCAGGTATACGCCTGCTCCTCTGCCAAGGGCAATATCGTTTCATATACTTTTTCCTCGGTGCCGAGAAAGCGATACAGTTGACCATCTACTTTCAAAATACCCTGTAAAGACTGTTCAACACCCGTCCAGTGTTTTGTGGGCGATGCGGTCAGTGCATCGGTAGTGGACCAGATACTGAAATAAGGATCATGGGTGATCAACGGGTAAGCGGGGGCCTTGGTAACCTGCGCGCTGGTACCCAAACATACCAACAGCAGTAAGCAGAAGGAAGCAATTCTCATAAACCTGTTTTAGGGGAAAACAAGTTACGATATGCGAATGAACTTTATAACCCCATCGCTTCCCGTTTCTCCAGCCATCTGGCCGTTGCGGTTTTAATGGCTTCGCCGATCTTTTGCTGGTTAACCGGATCGCGCAGAAAATCATAGCTGGCGCCATTGTCGCCGATCTCCAGCAGTACGCGGATAGGTGCTGTGTTCACGTGTTCATCCAGGCTGTAAAAAGATAATTTACCGGTGCTGGCGCAACGGTAATCATTACGTCCGGTGGTACTGTCCAGCAGCACGCCGCGGTTTTCTAAAGTAGTGGCAGAGGCGATAGCAGCGATCAACTCCGCTGCCAGTTCGCGGTTGGCGGCTTCCTGGGCATCGCCATAATGGATATAACCCCATACCGCATGCCGCCTGGTGCCGCCGTTATTATGGATAGCGATGAATACATCGGGTTTGCGTTTATTGGACTGCTGTAATTCCCAGGCATACCCAGACAATTTCCCATCCACCACAGCAGATGTGTGAGCGATCATGGTATTGCTGCCGCTATCTGCATTGTGCAGGTCTTTTCGGCCCAGGCTCCACACTTTATATTCTTTGAAATTGGGTTTGGTAGCCATGGCTGCATCGGCAATGGCATTACAGACTGCCGCTTCGCTGAAGTTTTTACCTGTATTGGTCTGATGTGAGGGTTGCCATACAATCACTGTTTTCTTTCGCGGTGGAACAGATGCGATACAGACCAGGAGGAGGAGAAGCGCTGACAATTGTTTCATTGGGAGAAGATTTGCGTGTACAAAATACAAATCCTGCCAGAGAAAAGCAGGATTCATTTATGTATACAGTAATATGTTGAACTAATACACCAGTACATTATAAACCGTGCCTTTGTGTGCCATTATTTTTCACACAAAGGCCTTTAGATTATAAATAGTTCTTTGATAGTTGGAATAGCAGCAAAAGGATATAAATTTTGTGGAAGGAAAGTGGGGTGAACTTTACGAAGGCAAAGGCTCAAGACCTACT
>SCVK01000133.1 GCA_004297075.1 Chitinophagaceae bacterium | reverse complement strand
GGCAACCTATTTTTGCAGCCCTCTCTGAAAAGAGCAGGACGGTGAGGTGGGAGAGTGGCTCAATCCAGTAGTTTGCTAAACTGCCGTACGGGTTAAACTGTACCGAGGGTTCGAATCCCTCCCTCACCGCTCTCATCCGCCAAAGCTTCAGCGAAGGCGGATTGGGTACCGGAAGTAAGAGATCCACCTACGCCGACGCTTCGGTGGATGAATCGGGAAGTAGCGCAGGCCGGTAGCGCACCTGGTTTGGGACCAGGGGGTCGCAGGTTCGAATCCTGTCTTCCCGACAAGTAGTATTGATTATCAATTAGTTATGAACTGTTCGGACATATTTCGGACAGTTTATTTCTTTTTGAGGATACCCCAGACCTACATCAAAGAAAATTTCCTAAAAAAAGTTGAATCAAGAGTTTTTAAGCTATCCACTGAAAACAAGGCAAGGCATACTAGTGCCATCAGTATATATAAAGCAAAGGATCTTTTATATTTTTTGTTTAGTTCTGATTTGCGGGCTGCCACAAAAAGAATAATAATAACCGGTAAAGAGACGATGTGGATTACAGTACCGATATCCATAACAGCTATTGAGTTTTATGGAAGATAGGAAAAGAGTAAATGGGCTAAGGAGATGATGCGAAATTATTTTTTTTCGTTTAGCGGGATGATGGCACGTTTTGCTGCTGAATGAAGATTTGAAAGTTCCTGCCATCATCCCGCTAAACGAAAGAGCCAAGCAATTCAGATGCCTGGCTTTTTGCAAATGCTGCCGGGCGCGGCAGCCAAGTACAAAACACAGGCTTTGCACTACATACGATAACCGCGACCACTATCCGGTCTCTGCCTATTCTGTTTTATTTCTTTATCGGGTTTCTGCTCTTTGCTTATATCCTGTTTCAATTCCCGTGACTGTGTTACATATTTACCAAAGATTTGAGAAGGGTTAAGTATCGCTTGCTCAAATCGTTCAGCAAGAAGAGATAATGTTAACTCTTTACCCATAAATTGAATCGTTGCAGGTATAATTTCTTTATGATATTTAAGCGAAAGATAAGTAACGGCGCGGGAAAGTTCTTCTGCAAAGTATTTATTTTCAAATGCTGCACCATATACCTCCAAAGGCTTATAGGAAAGCAGAACGTACATATCTACAAAATCCTTAAACCTGGTTCCATTGCGAGTAATGGCATTTAGTTTCATGGCTCCTATATCCTCGAGAGATGCCATCCTGATACCTTCTTCTATTATGATTGCTTTGATGTCGGGTACGCGGTGAGCGATCATATCAATTTTTATTCCATCAATAAAGCAAAGTAATGCATTATTGTAGCAACGGATATTTTCGGCCTTGTACTCTTTGATAAGATATTCTTTCAACGCTTCACTATCAAAATTCCGTTTATTGAACAGGTCAATATCTATTGATATCCTATGACCGACTTGAAGTGATAATGCAGTTCCGCCAACGAGAGTGAATTCTTTTAAATTCTCATCACTCATCAGGCGTTTTATAAGTCCCAATGTCCCGGCCTCGACTGTTTCCTTATGTAACATAGTAACTCTTCGGGTTTTAGTTTGAAATAATGACATACATCGTTAATGCTGTAATCCGGCAAAAACTTAATGTCATTTTTCAATGTACTAATCACCTTCTGCTCACTATAATAGCGAATGAGTTCCTTCCATTCCTGCTCCGTACCCCGTTCAATGACACGACCAATGATACCGACTGATTCTTTTTGCCAGTCGATCCGGTCAAAATCATATTCCCAGAATAATCGCTTATGGAGGTTTGGCCCTTGCATGTAGGTAAAATTACTACAAACTGACATTTATTACCGTTTTGAGTATTGGGTTTACTTTTTCTTAGTATTATGGTTACCCATATTTGTGATAGTCGGGATATTTGGTACTAAAGAACGCATCTCGGCACTATCAGCTTTCATCTTTTGCTGTAAGTTCCAAACCTGCAGGTTATGCTCTTCCTCAGCTTTGACCTCCTCTCTTATTTTGTCCGGGTTTTGTTCAACGCTATCAGAAACATCCTGCATATATTTTGTCAAACTAACATTGGCATCAAGTGACAGCCTTCTCCATTTGGTATCATTTTTCAGATATTGATTCAAACGCTGGCCGGTTTGATACCAGCCCATGCTAATTCCTATACCAATACAGAACAATGCTATTGTTGCAATCAATAACCTGGGCACATGATGAACATGTACTATCTCTTGTGTAAGGGGTTTTTTCAGGAGTTCAGAGTGTTCTTTGATTTCTGCGCCAAATGCTTCAATTTGCTGAATTGGCGCAGTTGCGAGTTGCAAAAGTGTTTGTTGCTCTGTTTTCATTGTTTCCATGTTCCTGTTTAATAAATTGATTTGTTCCCGGTCTTTTTCAAGTGCCTGATTTTGTTTTTCCTGAACCGTCTTTACAGATCTTAATTCCTGGTTGTTCTGTAACTGTTCTTCAGAAATTTGATTCAATACTTTTTCCATAGTTTTCTGTTCCATGATCTATTTTTTATCTTGATAAATGTTGTGATTGACTTTTTCGTTTCTTCTTTTGATGTATTAATTCATAGGGTGTTTGATTGAAATCCCGTTCCTGTCTTAATAAAATTTCCAAAGTTTTGCTTAAATCCAGGTTCTTTTGTTGCTCCAGGTGTTTTGATATACTAAAAGACAAAGATTTTGATTGCTGCTTGTAGGCAATCTTTGGTGATTGTTTTTTCTCTTGTTCTAATTGCTGATACAACCGTTGCCGTCTTTCAATTGAATGACTAAGTATCTTCTCAATTGTGCTTAAAGAATATCCAACCTCGCTTCCCTTTACCTTCATCTTCTTGTCGTCTATAAAACTGATACCCCGACTTTTAATAACCTGTATTTTTTGTTGTTCCATTTTGTGTACAAAATCAGAAAAGTTTGTAGCGGTTAAAAGACAGTCCCTGATATTTTGTTTTAAGTGTTCTTTGCGCTGATCAATTCTTTGTTCCCGGCTATGTTCGTGACGTTGCTGCTGTGTCATAAATTTTCCAGGGTTTAAGACTTGTTTTAATTCATATTTCAATTCAAGCTTGCGGCAGAGGTTAGCTATTTTCCTATAGCTGTTGGAGTCACTGATCCTGCTGCCGTCAAAACCTACCCGGTTAACTACAATATGCAGATGCGGGTGTTTAGTATCTTGGTGATAAATGGCGATGTATTGATTCTTTTCAAAACCAAACTCCTTTGCAAAATCTTGTCCGATCTGCCGCAGAGTTTCGGTTGTAAAAACATCCTCCTGATCGAGGCTCAAAGTAATGTGCATGACAGGACTTGAAAGTTGTGGCCTGAGTGCCCGCACTTCATTGAATTGACGGGTCAGTTCTTTCTTTTCGCCGAAGCACATATTGTATTCCAAAACTTCCGCCCTGTTCTCATGTTTTAAGCCATCTTGTTTACTCATGGTCTGCTTCTCTTCATTAGTTAGTTCCAGCTTATCTTCAAGACAGTATCGGATGCAACCGCCAAATGATTTTCCAATGGTAATTTTTCCGATCATGAAAAGTAGTTTCTGATAGTGATGGTAATTGTGTGTAACTGTCCAGATAATTCGTCCAATTGCTCTCGCATAAATGCGCCCAGATTTTCTCCACTATTTCTTTTTTTAGCAATTTGATTTAGGTTCGCGGCTATATGATTTAATGTTCCTTTCAACAACAAAGCATCTTTCGGAAACTCTCTTTTTGGCCTGTCAATTTTTCCGGTTAGTCCGATCTCCCGTAAATATTCAGAGGCAGTTATACCAGCTTCCTTTCCCTTTTCTCTAAGCAATCTTTGTTCAAAAGCACTGCAATGCACGGTGATTGTTTTATTCCGCTTGATCTCTTTGGGAGGCCTGCCACCTTTACTATTACTATGTTTTTTTGTTGTCTTCATTGCTTGACTAATCTTTAGGGTTCGCCAGTGGCGAACCCTCTCCATGAATGCGATAGCATGAATGGAGCGAGCGTTTCGGGGTTCCCGAAACATAGCTCGCTCCGAAAAAGTCAAAGCCGCCTACCTCTCCTTTGTGATTGCCTTTGTTCGAAATGCTCTTTCATTAGAAACTCATTTAAGTCTTTGTGATTTTTATAAATAAGGCTTTCGTCCCGGTACTTTCTGCTGATTGCCAATACTTCTTTTGTGATAGTCAATCCTTTGTTATCCCGATCGAGGTATAAATGAATGGAAGGATATTTTTCAAGTTGCGGCTTCATCTTTTCCATGAAGCCAATTGAGTTCAACACTAGAAAATTTGGCTGCTGTTTTGTCATCATGATAAACTTGCGCTGATGCATTGTTTGGTAAGAAAGAAAATCTATAAAGCCTTCAAAAACGAGAATTTCATTTGACAGATTCTTCCCGATTAGTGTCACTTCTTTTGGACTGCTGCTTCCTTTGAAGTTAGCGCTGCGCAATTCATATCCACCGGCGCTGTTTTGAAACCCGATCACCGTGTATTTTTTATCATACAAATCGAAATCAATTTCCTTGCAAAACCGGTTCGCAATTTCCAGTGGAATTTTTCTGAATGACAGGTATTGCTTCAACGATAATAACTTGATATTTGACCTCACATCCCGGACTACAATTTTTTCTTTTTCACCAGCAGCGGAAAAAGAAATGCTTTTAAAAAGGGGGGATTGCGTGTGAAAAGGAAAGTGATTTTTTTGTTCTATTTTTTGCAGTAACTCCTTTACTGTGCATTGATAAAACAGGATACCAAAATCAACTAAGTTTCCTCCTTTCTGCAGACCATGATCATACCACACATTCAGCTTCCGGTCTACTTTAAATGACGGCGTTTTTTCATCCCTCAATGGCGAGAGATACCAGTAGTCATTATTTCTTATCTTATTGGGTGAATGGCCCAGTTTCTCCAGGTACTCAACCATGTCGATTTTCTTTACTTCTGCAATGGACAATTTATCGCGCTCCATAGAATTTTTCTTTTAGTTGGTATATGGCACAAGCGTTGCTTGAAGCAGACTGATTTGTTGTATAATGGATTTGACACCTGCAAGTTTCAAGGCTGTAAATGATAACCCCTGTTCCTTTTCCAACATCTCTTTTAGATTTCCGATCAGATAATTTAATTGGACGAGCATTGGTCTTGCTTCCCGCGAGAACTCTGGATCTGTTTTTTGCTCTATTTGACTAAAAGCCTTTCGTCTTAGATAATCTGAGACTGTTAAATCCTGTTCCTTTGCCCACTTGGATATATATTGGCGTTCTGTTTCTGTACATACAAGTGTCAAACGCTGATCTTTCTTCACATGTTTTCTTGGTCTGCCGGATTTCTGTATTACTGAATTAATTTTCCGAGTTTCCATATAGGATATTTATACTGTGATTTTCGTGTGACCATTTAGGTGCTGAAATACTTTTGGTGTTACCTTAATGCGATGTGATTTTCGTCACACCGATATGATCGCTGATTGTTTTTGGTGACACTTTTGGTAGTGGGTTTACTTCAGAACATTATGTCGCATGGAGGCAATTACTTCTGAGCGTCGGAAATACACGCGGCCATTCATTCGTAAATAAGGGAGTCCTTTTTTCATCCAGTCGGTTAGAGTGACCAGAGATATGTTTAGCTCTGCTGCCATCTGCTGCCTGCTTAGCAGAGGTTCTTCTACTGAACTTAGCCCGTTTTCGGCAGTTCTACTTTGCCCTGAATTCAAGACTTCGGCCATTGATTCCTTTACAAGTTTTCTCAACTCGCTCTCTTCTAATACTACAATACTTGACATGGGATTAAATTTTATCCAAATTTGATGTCATTGAATAAAGTTTTATGTCAGTAACCGGTTAGGAATCAACTGGTGGAGATAAGAATTTGTTTTTTATCCATATACATAGAGTAAAAAATGCCATGTATTCGGATAACATAGAAGATGAGCCTAACAGCTTGCTTAATTTTAAATAATTGAAGTGCCTATTAACATGATTTTTCAACTGTCTTACCTGGAAACTGATCGGCAATTTTCTGATCGGTTTTATCATTCAATATCCAATACCAGTAATAATTAATGATAAGATTCCACTAGCGTTGCGTTGTTTATTATAAAAGTTCTTTGAAACACTTGATGGGTCATTGTTTGAGCCGAATTTAGGTCGGCGTTGATTTGAATTTAGTTCTTTATCGTCCTTTGCGTAAACGATTGATAATGAACCAAGGACGAATGGTATTTACTCAAATTATGGATTTTGCTTCTCAGGATATTTTTAAAGTTTGTGTTAAAAGATATAATGTGCAAAATCCAATCGCGTTGACCCCCTCGTACCGGAATTGATGTAATGGATAAGGCTTACGTCGATTTTGCCAGACTGTAAAACTTAAAGCAAGACAAAGCTTATTTTGTTGTCCGCGCCAAAGAAAATCTTCAATTTAAACGAATCGAATCAAGACCCAAAAACAGAAAATTTGGAATACTCTGTGATCAGGATATTTTACTAACCGGAATTAATAGTAGCCACCGATATCCCGAACGATTACGCCGTATAAAATTTTATGATTCAGAGTATGACAGGACTTTTGTTTTATTAACGAATAACTTTAAAGTAAATGCCGAAACAGTCACACAACTTTATAAGCAACGATGGGGCATAGAATTGTTTTTTTAATGCATCAAACAAAACTTAAAAGTTCAATCGTTTTGGGGATTTTGTCAAAATCGGACTGAAGTGGTCAACGAAATCGGTTTGTGCATTGACACCGCAGAAGTAAAACTCCTGACATCTATCTCTGTTCTTGGAAATCAAAGTGCAGTCGAGATCCTGATTGAAATAGAAAACATTCATCGTTTTGAAAACGCGAAAAAACTAAGTGCTTACTTTGGTCTGCATCCGGTGTTCAAACAAAGTGGTGATGGAAAATGGGGCAACCACATGAGTAAGAAAGGACGGTCTGAAATCAGGGCGGTTCTTTACATGAGCGGATTAACTGCAATCCGGTACAGCGAATTGTTTAGAAATATATACAGCAATGCGCGTGCAAAAGGAAAGAACCATTTTAGTTCAATGGGCGTGGTAATGCACAAGTTGCTCCGGGTAATATTTGGTGTGCTCAAAAACAAACAAGGTTTTTCAACGATTGTCGATGAACAAAATGTTTCCAATGCAAAAACAAAGAAAGACGAACAAAAAGAAAAACGTAAAACCCAAAAAAAGGAACAGGTAATAAAACTGGAGCGCTACAATAATGCCGGGTTGAATGGTTCGCCAATCTCAAAGCGCCACGCGAAGAAGCACAAAAAAATACAGGAAACCTGAGTGGTGGCTCCAGCGGTTGTGCTTGTGTTGATCATCGTTGCGTCGCAGTCAGTTCAACGTCCGGTTCAATTTTCGGCTTATTTAAGTATTTGCTTAAATACGAAGTGAGCCTTATCTTCGCCTTATGGATAACGATACATGCATTCGGTTGTTCGCTGACCAGGAACAAATCAAAGATTGCCGGATAAAACTTGCTGTGGCGAAAAATTCATTTGGGCAACTGTCTTCCATACTTGCATTAGCAGGTAACGAAGCCCGCCTTAAAATCATTTACCTACTCTCGGAAGAACGGGAATTATGTCCATGTGATCTTGCCGATATCCTTTTCATGAGTGTTCCTGCCATATCTCAGCATCTGCGTAAGTTGAGAGACGGAAATTTGATTGTATCAAGGAAGGAAGGTCAGACAATTTATTATTCACTGGCGCAACAGAATATAAAGATCCTGAAACCTTTTTTCAAGCATCTTAACCTGCACACAGAAAAATTGCAAACAGCATGACCAATCCTAAATCGTCGGCAACTGTAATCGGCACAGGTGTGCTCTCAGCATTGGCCGCTTCCATCTGCTGCATTACACCGGTTATCGCATTGCTTGCAGGTAGCAGCAGCATCGCAGCTAATTTTTCTTGGATCGAACCAGCGCGTCCTTACCTGATCGGTTTATCTATTGCTGTTCTTGGCTTTGCGTGGTATCAGCAATTAAAACCGGTAAAAAATAATCCCGATGATTGTCACTGCGATACCGGAAAAAAATCATTCTTTCAGTCTAGGCTGTTATTGTTCATTGTTACTGTCTTCTCAATTTTGATGATGACCTTTCCACTTTATGCACGAATTTTTTATTCTAATCCTGATGCGAAAATTGCCACGGGAATTGCAACACCAGATAAAAAGCAAACAACCTTTTCGATAAGGGGCATGTCATGCCAGAGTTGTGAAGGAGAGATCAATAACGAGCTATCCAAATTACAAGGGGTTGTTGCTTATAGCACTTCTTACGGGAAAGGCACGAGTGTAGTGACTTATGATCCTTCAAAAGTGAGCGACAAAACCATTATCAGTGCAATCAATAAAACAGGCTACGTGGTTACCGGCTCCGTTGCAGTAACGCAAGAACCTAAAAAATAAATGATCAACTAATTCATGGAAAATACAGTCATACTTACCTCGACCATTACTTGTCCAGAATGCAATTTTGCAAAGGCTGAAACAATGCCAACAGATGCTTGCATGTATTTTTACAAGTGCACTAATTGCGAAACGATTTTAAAACCAAAACAGGGTGATTGCTGCGTATTTTGCAGCTATGGTACAGTTAAATGCCCACCGATTCAGGCTGGCGCATCATGTTGCTCTAAAAATTGAGTACAAAAATATTTAATCTTCTTCTTCCTTTCTTTCGGTAAAGAGTAGTTGATTACCGAATGGATCAATGACGGTCATTTCAAGCGATCCCCATGACGCTTTCCCAAGTCCGGGTCTGTTGCAAGAATAGTTTTTACTTAGCAGTTGTTCGTGATAATCTGCAAGTCCGGCGCAAACGATGTACACCTTTCCACCTGGGCTGCAATCGCCGTGATGTTCTGTTAAATGAAGCTTGATGCAAGCTTTAGTAATTTCCATGTACACCGGCAGCTTTTCTTCAAACCTGTGCTCCCATTCCAGGTTAAATCCAAGCCAGTCAATATAAAATTCTTCTGCTTTCTTTTTGTCGAAAATGCGAAGCATGGGAATAGCCTCGGTTTCGCTGAGAACTTCTTTCAAGTGATCATCACCTGTTTTTGTATGATTTATGTACTTTTCCTTTTTATTTTCCCTGTGAAAAGTTTGAATGGCAAGGATAATAGTCGCGGTCAGGTATAGAAATATCCCTGCATACACCTGCGGCTCTCTGATAGGACTCAATGCCGAAATAATGAGGCCGAGCATAACCAGATTAACAGCCAGAGTTACATATGCAAACCAACGCTGCCTGCAGTTAACGACAGCCGCTATGTTGAAAGCACCGCTAAACACAACCGCCAAACCTGATCCGATGAACCATAAAACGCCTTCGTCAAAGGTTGTGATCGGAAAGGCAAATCCAATATGGATCACTCCTAAAAGGATCATAACGCCCCCAAGAATGGTTCTTATCTGATACAACATAAGCAGTGGATGGGCGCTGGTTATTTGCCCAACTTAAATATAGCTTATTTGCCTGTAATTGCCTGTTTCACCTGCCTAGTCTGATTCGAAATATTTTTTGGAATTGAACGATATAACTTCGTTCAGTTTATCCTTGATGCGTATAAAGATGAAAATATAAATGTCCAGGATCTGGAAACTTTTATACCAATAAAGAAGCAGCCAATGCTCAAACTGGCTGATTCGATCTTATCCAATAAAAATAAGGATAACGAGAAGTATGCGAAATTAAATCCACTTTATCATGGACTGAAACATGCGCTCGGGGAATACGTTGCTATAGCAAAAAAAGGTAACTGGGATACTATTAAGCTAACTAAAACCAAATTTATTACGGGGAAAAATTTCCCCGATGTTTTGAGTCTAAAGAGGCGGTTGTCAGCAACTGGCGAATTCACTGTAAAAGATACTAACTCCACTTTTACCCCTGAACTTGAGGCAGCTATTAAAGATTACCAGTCCCTTTGATGCGATAGAAAATTTCCGGAACAACGTCAATCAATGATCTTTAGGAACTAAAGCTATTGTCATTGCCCATACTCATAGTGTTATTGTCGCCTGCATGAATAATGGTCTGGTGTATAATCTTCTCAAGGCGGGTTTTCTGTTCAGGTGACAATTCTATCCGGGCTTGATGTGTTCTTCTATTTCGGGGAATGCCTGATATCCTTCGAGAATAAAGTTCCTGCTCCTTATAATTCATTCATTAATCTGCAAGTGCCGCAGTATAACCGGCATCTTTTACCGCTTTGATCACGGTTTCCGAAGAAATTTTCTCTTCAGTCACCACGGTTAAGATTTTATCAGGCGATTGCACATCGACTTCCCAATTGTCTTCACCCACGGCCTCATTCAAAAATGGAGTGTTTTTGGCAATACAACCCGCACATTTAATGTTTGTTTTAAATTTGATCGTTTCCATGTAAATTTTATTTTAATTATTTATTTATACAAAGCTACCAGCAGGCATAATATATTTTGTTATAGAATGGAGCGTGTTTGTTATATAATTATATGTTTCATCCAACTTCGATCTCAACCGACTCATTTAAGGGAATACTTTGGCAGAGAAGAATGTACCCTTGATTTAACTGATCTTCGTTCAACGCATAATTATGATGCATGTGAACCTTTCCTGCCAGCAGTTTGCCTACGCATTTGCCGCATGTCCCTGATTTGCAGGAATAGGACATTTCAATCTTATCTTCAAGTGCCGAATCAAGAATAGATGTGCCCGGCCGAATACTTAATAAAGTAGTTTGCTCCCTGACATGTAATAAAACTTCCAAAATTGATTCCGGTATCTTAATAGTTGGCGCTTCAACAACAGGTGGTTGAAAATATTCTTTGTGTATTTTTATTGGATCTATCTGTAAAGTGGAAAACACTTCTTCTGAAAGGGAGATTAATCCAGGGGGGCCACAAACAAAAAATTGACTTTCATTGATCTTTTCCCCAAGATGAGTTTTTAATAGCTTCTTTAGCATAAGACGGTTTAATCTTTCCGGTAAGTATGACGTCCCAAGTGTATTTTGGGCCTGCCCGGATGTGAGTACATACTGTATCCGCAATCGTTCCTTGTATTGGTGCTCCAGTTGTTGCAGATTTGAAAGAAAGATTTTACTTTCTATATTTTTACTCGTGTATATCAAAAATATTTCAGCTGCGCTATTTTGTAAAACATCATTAACCATTGAATAAATAGGGGTAATTCCACTACCACCCGCAATAAATACATATTGGGCTGAAGATTCAGCGTCAATATGAAACAAGCCTTGCGGACCTTCTATAGTCCATTCTGTGATCGTATCTGCATATTCATGAATATAGTTGCTCACCAATCCACCCTCGATCCTTTTTACTGTAACAGCAGGAAAAGTTTCACCGGGACTGGAAGAAAGTGAATACGAACGACTTTGCGTAAGCCCGTTAATCTTCGCACTTAGATTAATAAATTGCCCAGCCTTATAAGTGAATGATTCACTGCCCGGATTGAAAACAATTGTTTTCGTATCAGAAGTTTCCTGTATCACCTTTTCTGTTTTCCAAATTTGAATCATAAAACCAGCTTCATTTTTTATTTGAGCGAAGAAAACTTTAACCGTAAACTATTGCTTACCACACTTACTGAACTTAATGCCATTGCAGCACCTGCGATCATGGGGTCGAGTAAAAAGCCATTGACAGGATACAGCACTCCGGCAGCAATCGGTATGCCGATGAGATTGTAAATAAAGGCCCAGAACAGGTTTTGTTTGATAGTTGCAACCGTTTTACGCGATAGCGTAATTGCTTTTGGAATAACATTGAGATCAGAGGTAATTAAAGTCATTTTTGCCACATCCATTGCAATGTCTGAGCCTTTTCCCATGGCAATACTTACATTGGCCTGCGCGAGCGCCTGGCTGTCATTTATTCCGTCGCCTACCATCGCAACAATCTTTCCCTGGCTTTGTAACAGTTTAATAAATTCAGCTTTTTCAGACGGCATCACCTCCGCTTTAAAATGGTCGATCCCAACTTGATCAGCGATCGCCTGAGCTGTTTGTTTATTGTCACCTGTTAACATATAAACATTGATTCCGATGCCTTTTAAGGTCCTGATCGCTTCAGCAGAAGTGCTTTTTATTTTATCGCCGATGGCTATTACACCGACCAGTTTTTGATTCTTTGCAAAAAAGATAACTGTCTTTGCTTCCTGCTGTAACCGATTCATATGAACAGACAATGGACCTGTGATCTGCACATTGTTTTCTGCAAGTAATTTGTGATTACCTACTAAGAATCGTATACTGTCATGCATAAACTCAACACCTTTGCCCGTGATACTTTCAAAAGCACTGATAGGAAGCGATTTAACATTCTCTGCAGCCAGGTAAGTGGTGACAGCTTCTGCCAACGGATGTTCTGATAATACTTCGGCTCCGAGTAATAGGGCCTTCAATTCGGTTTCGTTTTCTGCTGCATCCCAATAAACATCAGTCACCTTAGGTTTGCCTTCAGTGATCGTTCCGGTTTTGTCAAGTATGATATCTGTAACCTTGTGCGCCAGTTCAAGGCTTTCTGCATCTTTGATCAGTATCTGGTTTTCTGCTCCTTTACCAACGCCCACCATAATAGCCGTGGGTGTTGCCAGCCCCAAAGCACAAGGACATGCGATAACCAAAACAGTTACCGCTGAGAGTAGTGCATGGGTAAACGCATTGTCACCACCTAATAGCATCCATACAATAAAGGTCAGCATGGAAATACCGATCACTACCGGGACAAAAATGCCGGCGATTTTGTCAACCAGTTTTTGAACCGGCGCTTTACTGCCTTGCGCCTCCTGTACCATTTTAATGATCTGTGCTAAAACGGTATCTCCCCCAACTTTTTCTGCCTTGAATTGGAGGCTACCTTTCTGATTGATCGTACCGGTGAAAAGCGGCCCGCCTTTTTTCTTTTCAACCGGGATGGGTTCCCCACTGATCATGCTTTCATCAATAAATGAAAATCCACTGACAACTATCCCGTCAACCGGTATTTTTTCCCCCGGTTTAACCAGCAGGATGTCACCTACAGAAACTTCACTGATAGGAATTTCTTTGAATTGATCATTCCCGATAACAATCGTAACTGTCTTAGGCTGCAAACCCATCAATTTCTTTATAGAAGAAAATGTATTAGATTTTGCTTTTTCTTCAAGCAATTTTCCAAGAGAAATAAAAGCGATTACAACAGCCGCCGCTTCAAAATATACATGCGCATGTAATCCCCTGTTATGCCAAAAATCCGGATAAAGGGTAGTGAAGGCACTAAACAAATAGGCAATACCGGTGCTTAATGCAACAAGCGTATCCATATTAGCTTTCTTATGCCTTGCCTGCTTCCATGCATTGATAAAAAATGTTTTGCCAAAATAAAAAACCACTGGGGTAGCCAGCGCCATCATGATCCAGTTGCCGTAAGGCAGGTCCATAAAGAACATGCCGATTACTACAATCGGTAGGGAAAGTAACGATGACCAGATCGTTCTGTGTTTAACCTCTCGAAGGTGGGATTGTTGCGCTTTTTCTTTTATTTCATCACCGTTCTCTTTATCAATCACTAAATCATACCCGATGGACTGAACGGTTTTCTGTAAGGTTTCAGGGGATTGGATGGAAGGGTCATAATTAACCCATGCGGATTGATTGGCGAAATTGACGCCTGCATCTTTTACCCCTGTAACAGACTTCAACATGGATTCAACACTGATCGCACAGGCTGCACAGGTCATTTCAAGAACAGGGAAGGTTTCTTTTATGTAATTCTCTGACATAATCTTTGTTTTGTGCAAAGCTCATGCAGGCAGGTAATCGCATTGTTACAGAATTATCACAAAGATGTATAGGATTGTATGATAGTAGCTAGACCTTGTCGATGGGTTTTCTTTTATTCTCGCGTAGCTGTTTGAAATGTGAAGGAGTCAAGCCGGTTGTTTTTTTAAACTGCTGTGAAAGATGTTGCACACTGCTATATCCCAGGCGATCGGCAATTTCACTTAAAGTAAGCTCATCATACATCAGCAGCTCTTTTGCTTTCTCGATCCGTTGCAGAATGATATATTTCTCAATGGTAATACCTTCAATGGAAGAAAACAAAGAAGATAAATAGTGATATTCCAGGTTGAGTTTATCAGCGAGAAATGCTGAAAATTTCAAGTTCAATTCTTCGGCTTCATAATGAACCAGGTGAATGATGGTATTTTTGATCTTGTCAACAATTTTTGCTTTCCGGTCATCAAGCAGCTCAAAACCCATCTTTTCCAGGGCGGAACCTAAAACCGGCAAAAGATCATCAGTAATCTCTTCGCTTATCTCAACCTCGCCCAACTGGATCTGGTTATAACCGATATGAAGATCTTCCAGCTGCCTGCGAACCGCCATCACACACCTGTCGCAAACCATGTTTTTGATATAAAGCTTCATAGCGCAAATATATTGCGTGCTGACAGCATCTGCCTGCTAAAAGAGGCGGCCAGTGTAGAAAATGGTTAAAATATAAGAATTTATGGAAATTGTATAACTTTAGGGGAACACCCCTGTGTTAGTTTTGTGAAGAATATGAAAGGAAAAAGATCCATACAAGTAAAGGCGGCGTTTCTGCTGACAGTATTCTCCCTGAATACACTTGTAGGGTTTGCCTGTTCAGTTGGATTAAGAATGGGATTTAACGAATCCCATCCCGGTAAAAAAGAGGGTAAGGTTCACATACACAAGGACGGTAAAAAGCATGTCCACCAGCCTGTTACCGAGAAGAACCACCCTGGTAAAGATGAGGGTAAGGTTCATATACACAAGGATGGCAAGAAGCATGTTCGCAAGCCTGCAACGGGAAATGACCACCATGCCAAAGCATCTAATACTTCCAAAAAGGATGACTGCTGCAAAGAGAAAGTGGTTAAACTGCAAACTGCAGACAAGAATTTTCAGTATGCAAAAATAAATATCAATGCCCCGGTATATATCGTACCTAGCACCTATTCGGCGTCTGCCACCTTCCGGATAGTTAAACCCTATTTGCAGGAATATACCGCCTGCCATTTTCATCCCCCGCCACGCGATATCCGCATAGAGATCCAGAGTTTTCAAATATGATTTGATGTATAGTTATAGTGCGTCCTGGCATTGCCATGTTCCTAATTATTTCTTTATACGTCAAATCAAAAAAAATGAAAAAAATATTCCTTTTTGTTACCCTGTTTGTAGCTATTGCTGCAAATAAATCGTCAGCACAGGAAACCTCTAAATCTGAGCCTGCCCAATTATTGTCTATCTACTATGATATCAAAGACGCTTTGGTATCCGGCAATGCATCTGCTGCATCTGCTAAAGCGGGTGATTTTGTAAAAACCCTGAATGAGATTGATACAAAAATTGTTGCTGAATCTAACCGTGATGCCCTGTTGAAGGATATAACTGCGATTTCAAACAGTAAAGATCTGAAAGAACAGCGCGTAAGTTTTGCGCCATTTTCAGAAAACATGATCGCTCTCGCAAAAACCGTAAAGCTTTCTGCCGAACCGGTATACCAGCAATATTGCCCGATGAAAAAAGCGTCCTGGCTAAGTAACCAGCAAGCTATCAAAAATCCTTATTACGGCAGTGCCATGCTTACATGCGGAAGCGTAAAAGCCACTTTGTAACAGTCACCATTTTATTATCTCTTAATTCATCCGTTATGAAAAACACATTTATGTGCATGGCTATTGTGGCCATTGCCCTTAGTGCATGCAACAACAACACAACAGAGGAAAAGAAAACCAACGATACAACCAATTCAGCAGCAACGGCTGCACCGGTTACCGGTGGTTCTTCTGTAAAAGACATTGTTGAACATTACCTGCATATAAAAAATGCATTGACTAAAGATGATGGAAAGGAAGCGGCCAACGGTGGTAAGGCATTGGCAGATGTGTTTGCCAAATTTGATCAGTCCTCTCTTACAGCCGAACAAAAGAAAACCTTTACTGATATCCAGGCGGATGCCAAAGAGCATGCCGAACATATTAGTGTAAATGCTGAGAAGATCGCACACCAGCGCGAGCATTTTGCGACTTTAAGCAAAGATGTGTATGACCTTGTAAAAACACTCGGTGGTGGCCAGACATTGTACAATGATTTTTGCCCGATGTACAATAATAATAAAGGTGCAACATGGTTAAGCGAGACAAAGGATATTAAAAACCCTTATCTCGGAAAAACAATGCCGACTTGTGGTACCGTAAAAGAAACCATTCAATAAGAATTGATGCGCAGGGCCAAAAAAATAGGATTACTGTTACTTGTGATATTTATAGCAATTCAATTCCTGCAACCTGCCCGTAATAAAAGCGGGCAGGTTATGCCAACTGATATTTCAAGAACAGTTCCGGTTTCCCCGGCGGTTAGTGCGTTATTGAAAACAGGATGCTATGATTGCCACAGTAACAACACAAATTATCCATGGTATGCTACGGTGCAGCCAATAGGATGGATAGTAAACGGTCATATTCAGAAAGGGAAAGCCGAATTGAATTTCAGCGAGTTTGGTTCTTACACGATTCGCAGGCAGAAAAGCAAACTAAAATCAATTGCAAACCAGGTGAATGATAATTCCATGCCGCTTGCTTCTTATACATTTATTCACAAAAATGCGAAGCTATCAAAAGAGGACAAAGCGTTAATAATTGATTGGGCAACTCAAACAAATGAAGCCATTAGTACAAAACAATAAAAACTATGGAACACCAGCATCCCGAAAAATATACCTGCCCCATGCATTCTCAGATAGTGCAGGATAAGCCAGGAACCTGTCCAATTTGCGGTATGGTATTGGTTTTGCAAAAAACTAATGAACCTTCGATTTCGGATCACCAGCATGAAATCAACCCGTCGATGGGTCATGCGGGACATAACCATCATGCAATGATGATTGCGGATTTCAAAAAGCGCTTTTATGTTGTTCTCTTTTTGACGATTCCTATCATGCTGTTGTCAATGATGATACAGCAGTTTATTGGTGTGGATTGGCATTTTAATGGGTCTTCCTATATTCTATTTGCATTATCATCTATCGTATTTTTTTATGGTGGCTGGCCTTTCTTAAAAGGCTTGGTTGATGAAGTAAAAGCAAAGAATCCCGGTATGATGTTTTTGATCGGTTTTGCCATTTCAGTTGCTTATGTATATAGCGTAGCCATTGTGTTTGGTTTACAGGGTATGGACTTCTTTTGGGAACTGGCAACCCTTATACTTATTATGCTTTTGGGGCATTGGATAGAAATGAAATCGATCGCCGGTGCATCAAAAGAATTGGAACTATTGGTTCAGTTGATGCCTGCCGAAGCGCATATGGTAATGCCTGAAATGATACACGATGTCAAGACTGATACACTCAAAGAAAACGACATCATTTTGGTAAAACCAGGAGAAAAAGTAGCTGCCGATGGCATCATACTTGAGGGTGAGAGTTATTTGAATGAATCCATGCTGACCGGGGAATCAAAACCTGTGCAAAAGATAAAAGGTGATAAAGTAATTGCAGGCGCAATCAACGGGAACGGCTCTATTAAGATAACGGTATCACACGGCGCGAAGGAATCTTATCTCTCACAGGTAATTAAACTGGTAGACGATGCACAAAAATCGAAATCAAAAACACAATTATTAGCGGATACTGCTGCAAGGTGGTTAACTGTGATTGCTTTGATATGCGGTATCGCTACGTTTTTATATTGGTATCTAACAGGGCAAACTGTAGCCTTTGCCATGGAGAGAATGGTTACGGTAATTGTTATCTGTTGCCCACATGCTCTGGGGCTGGCGGTTCCTTTGGTGGTTGCAAAATCAACAGCTTTATCGGCAAAAAATGGATTGTTGATTAAAAATAGGACTGCCTTTGAGAGTGCCCGGAAAATAACCACTATCGTATTTGATAAAACCGGCACGCTAACAGTTGGAAAGTTTGAAGTGTCAAAAATTGTATCTCTTCAAAATGATCTAGCTGAAAAGGATATCATCCGACTAGCATCGGCGCTTGAACAAAAATCTGAACACCCGATTGCGACAGGTATTTTGCAAAAAGCAAAAGAACTATCGATCACAATCCCTGAGACAGAAAACTTTAATGCCATCACAGGCAAAGGCGTAGAAGCAACGGTGGAAGGGAGGAAAATATTGATTGTAAGTCCGGGTTATTTAAAGGAAAATAATATTCCCATTCCTGAAAACTTTGTTGCCAATGATACAGAAACGGTTGTCTTCCTGGTTATTGATAATCAACTCGGCGGATACATTGCTTTATCGGATGAAATACGACCGGAATCAGCAGAAGCTATTCAAATCCTGAAAGAAAACAAAATCAAATCCATTTTGCTAACAGGCGATAATAGTAAAGTGGCAAAAAGCGTAAGTAACACACTGGGCATGGAAAGTTTTATAGCGGAAGTTTTGCCTCATCAAAAGTTAGAGAAAATTAAAGAACTGCAAAGCAAGGGGGAGTTTGTTGCCATGACTGGTGATGGTGTAAATGATGCACCGGCATTAGCCATCGCCGATGTTGGGATTGCTGTTGGAAGCGGCAGTGATATAGCTGCCGAAACCGCAGGAATTGTTTTGGTAAACAGTAATCCAAAAGATATTGTCAATTTGATTTTATTTGGCAAAGCCACATACAAAAAAATGATTCAGAATTTAATCTGGGCAACTGGGTATAACGTTATTGCACTACCTCTTGCCGCAGGTGTTTTATACAGCCAAGGAATTTTATTAAGTCCTGCGGCAGGCGCCGTTTTAATGACAGTAAGTACAATCGTGGTTGCTATTAATGCAAGCATGTTATCCGTAAAAAAATAAAAGTAGTAAAATGAAAAAAATAAATTTAATCGTATTGGGATTGGGGCTTTATTTATGTAGCAGCGCTCATGATGGGAAAAGAATGGATATAGGGAATACAGAAAATAAAGAACAACCCTCTGTAACCTATACATGCCCGATGCATCCAGAGATTCATGCTGCAAAACCGGGCAACTGTCCAAAATGTGGGATGAAACTGGTAAAAGAGAAACCAAAACCGGTTGTCAAACCAAAGGAAGTAGAGAAGCCTAAGATTGGTAAACCTGTTATGCAAATGCCGGATAACACTAAGGACACCGTTCCCGCAGCTAAAAAACTGCAAGCGCTATCCTATACCTGTCCCATGCATCCTGAAATACATTCTGATAAACCGGGCAACTGTCCTAAATGCGGGATGAAACTGGTTGTAGAAAAACCAAAAACGAATGCTGCACCAGCCACTCACCAGGATCACCAAGGCATGGACATGAACAAGAAAGATACATCCGCAAAAAAGATGGATATGAAAATGGATCACGACATGGGGAACATGGAGGGGAAAAAAGTAAGTTTAGGTCCAATAAAAACTATCCCCAATAATACTCCGCCACGAACAGTGCGGTACGATTTATATATCGCTGACACAATGGTAAATTTTTCAGGAAAAACTAAAAGAGCCATTGCCGTAAATGGACAGATCCCAATGCCGACATTGACATTTACTGAAGGCGATACGGCGGAGATTTATGTACACAACGAATTGAATGAGGAAACATCGCTGCATTGGCATGGTCTGTTTCTACCTAATCAATATGATGGCGTTCCTAATTTGACTCAAATGCCTATTAAACCACATACCACCCATTTGTATAAATTCCCGATCATTCAAAGTGGAACGCATTGGTACCATAGCCATACCGAATTACAGGAACAGATCGGCATGTACGGTATGTTTATCATGAATAAGAGAGCAGAATGGAACATACCTACCATACCACTTGTACTCAGTGAGTGGATAGATATGAAACCGAAAGAGGTACATCGAAGCCTCCATGCGGCAACGGATTGGTTTGCGATTCAAAAAGGCAGTACACAAAGTTATACCGAAGCCATAAAACAAGGTCATCTGAAAACAAAGCTTACCAATGAATGGAAACGGATGAACGCAATGGATTTGACAGATGTATATTATGATCAATTCCTGGTAAATGGTAAAAATCAACTGGAACAACCACAATTTAAAGCGGGCGATAAAGTAAGGCTTCGGATAGCAAATGGCGGAGCCTCTGATTATTTCTGGTTATCGTATGCGGGAGGGAAAATTACCGTAGTAGCTTCGGATGGCAATGATGTAGAACCGGTAGAGGTTGACAGGTTGATCGTAGCTGTTTCAGAAACGTACGATGTAGTGATTACCGTTCCTGAAAATAAAAGTTATGAATTTTTAGTAACACCAGAGGACCGTACCAAGTTTGCATCCGTATGGCTGGGCGCTGGTGAAAAAGTTGCGGCCAAAAAAATGAAGCGCCCAAAATATTTTGCCGGCATGAAGATGATGAACGACATGATGGATATGAAAGGGAACCTGGTTGAAATGGAAGGCATGGTTATGCAAAATCAGATCATGGACATGAATACAGTTATGTATCCTGAAATAACAGGAGAAGAGAAATCTAAAAAAGAGATGCCAAAGGGTAGTATGCAGAGTATGAACATGGAAGCAGAAATGCCGGATATTGTTACCCTTAATTATAACATGCTGAAATCTCCTACAAAAACTTCTCTCCCTAAAGATGCACCGGTGAAAGAACTGAAGTTTAATTTAACCGGAAACATGAACCGTTATGTGTGGAGCCTCGACAATAAGGTAGTTTCAGAATCAGATAAGATATTGATCAAAAAAGGAGAAAACATCAGGATCATTCTTTACAATAATAGTATGATGCGCCACCCGATGCACCTGCATGGACATGATTTCAGGTTGCTCAATGGCCAGGGCGAATATGCACCTATGAAAAACATCATCGACATTATGCCCATGGAGAAGGATACATTAGAGTTCAATGCTAATGTTTATGGCGATTGGTTCTTTCATTGTCATATTTTGTACCACATGATGAGCGGTATGGGACGGGTATTTTCTTACGAGAACCAACCCGCTAACCCGGAAATACCAAACCCGAAACTGGCGCAGCGAAAATTGTTTGCCGATGACAGGGAGTTTCATCCTATGGGAAGAATTGGCATTGAAAGTAATGGTACTGATGGTGAGTTCATGCTTGCAAACACAAGATGGAAGGCAACTACCATGTGGCACCTGGGCTTTCATGACATGCATGGGTATGAAAGTGAAACAATGATTGGACGTTATTTAGGCAGGATGCAGTGGTGGTTTCCTTATGTTGGCTTCGACTATCATTTTAAAATGGAAGGCGGACCCAAAAATATATTCGGTGATGAGGAGAAAACATGGTTCGGTCAAACAAGTAATAAGAACAATCGTAAAACGGTAGTCGCTGGTATTGCCTATACACTTCCGATGCTGGTAACCGCAGATGGAAGAATTGATGGAGATGGAAAATTCAGGTTCCAGTTAAGCCGGGAAGATGTTCCGGTATCGCCACGGTTACGCTTTAACTGGATGATCAATACCGATAAAGAATATGCAGCAGGGTTCAGGTATATTCTCACGAAGTATATTTCGCTATCCAGCCATTATGATAGCGACATGGGCCTGGGAGCCGGGCTTACCATAACTTATTAATTAATTGCTGCTTTAATAGTCAGAAGATGCTAAGGTTACTCAAGTTTTTACTGTTATCTACACTTGTACTAAGTGGATGCCGGTTTAATAATAAAGAAAAAACTGCAGAGCCAATCAAGATTGAAGGGCTGCTCCCTAAGATACAATTGGTTGATCTTGATAACAAGATTGTTCGTCTTGACGAATACAAAGGGAAAACGATATTTATTAATTTCTGGGCCACCTGGTGCAAGCCTTGCATTGAAGAAATGCCTTCGATAGAAAAGGCGCAAAGTATCATGAAGAGCAAAGAAATAGTTTTCCTGCTGGCATCATCTGAGGGGATTGATGAAATTAAGGAGTTCAGTAAAAATCATAGCTATCAATTCCGGTATGTGCATCTTGAAAACGGGGAAACATTAAATCTCCAGGCTTTACCAACCACTTTTATTATTAATCCTATGGGAAACCTTGTTTTCTCAGAAATGGGTTCCCGTAATTGGGGTGAAAGTGATAATATCAACCTGATCAAAAAAATAACCCAACAACATGACTAAACTATTATCTCTTTTTGCATTAACTGTTTTGGTTATTGCCTGTAAAAATCAATCAACAGAGCAAAGCAATGTAAAGCCGCTTGTTCTAAATGTTGATTCAGTCAGTGGGGAACCGTTTTTGTTTACAGATTCCGCTGGTGTTAACTTTCTTTCATGGGTTGAGAAAACGAAAGAAAAAAGTACCTTTCTTTTTTCACGGCTGAAGGGAGATGAATGGTCGAAGCCAACTGTCATCAGTTCCGGCGACAACTGGTTTGTTAACTGGGCAGATTATCCTATGCTTGCTTCTGATGGATCTGGCGGTATGGTCGCTCATTTTCTTGAGAGAAGTGAAAAAGGCAAATATACCTATGATGTAAAACTGGTCACCTCTGGAGATGGAGGTAATACCTGGAGCACCCCAAAGATCCTGAATGAAGATGGGAAAAAGGCGGAACATGGATTTGTATCACTCGTTCCCTATGGAAACAATTTTTTTGTTGCGTGGCTTGACGGTAGAAATGCTGCAATGGAAGGGAAAGGGGGTCATAGTGAAGGACACCATGGCCAAATGACATTGCGGGCCGCTGTTATTGATAAGTCAGGAACTAAAATTTCAGAATGGGAGTTGGATAACCGGGTTTGCGATTGCTGCCAAACCACAGCAGCGATCACCGCAAACGGACCTATTGTTATTTACCGCGACCGTTCGGAATCGGAAGTCAGGGATATATCCATTGTGCGCTTTGTTAATGGTCAATGGACAGAACCTAAAACCATCTTTGCTGACAATTGGACGATCGCGGGCTGTCCCGTTAACGGTCCAAGGGTTGATGCACGCGGCAATAACATGGCAGTAGCAAGATTTACGTCACCCGATAAAAAGGGACAGGTAAGTGTTGTTTTTTCACAAGATGGTGGCGCAACCTTCGATGCCCCGATCCGTGTTGATGGGGGCGAGACGATTGGCCGTGTCGATATTATCCTGCTCGATGACAAAACTGCTATGGTAAGTTGGATGGAAGGGGATGCGATAAAAGCGGCGAAAATTCATGCTGACGGAACAAAGGGACCCTCTATCACAATTGCTTCTTCATCACAATCAAGATCCAGCGGGTTCCCCCAAATGACCAAATCCGGTAACAGCATTGTATTTGCATGGACAGATGATAAATTGAAAAAAATCAGTACAGCACGACTTGCCCTATAACAAGTTTTGGAAGAAAAACACTTTATTGTAAGGTTGCAACGAAAATTATGTCTAAGGGGTAAACACTCGGTATTTGATATCTTAACATTGCGTTTTGCATGGATAGGAAGAAAAAATATACCTTTAGAGAAGGATAGTCATGAAAAAACTACTGGTAACCATATTAGCTGTTGTATACATCACCGTCTCAAGCGGTGCTACTATCAACATGCATTATTGCATGGGTAAACTGATGACAGTAGATCTGAAACAGGAGCAAAAAGGCACCTGTGGTAGTTGCGGCATGGAAAAAGTTGGTCACAAAGGTTGCTGCAAAGATGAACAGAAAAAACTACAGATCGAAAAGGACCAGAAAATCTCCGAATCATCTTTCCAGTTTCTATCCTTTGTTTCAGATATAAGTGTCCCATGCTATTTTTCATATAGTGATCATTCCTCACTTTCGATTAGTTACCCCGTTTCTCACGCACCACCCGGTGTGGAAACAATACCCATTTTTATCCGCAACTGCAATTTCCGAATTTGATTTTTCTTTTTGTAATGTAATGCCCGCCTCTCGCGGGTCAAAGGCATTTCTATAATGCCGGCTTCTTTACTATTCAATCATTGATAAAATATTACAAATGAAAAAGTTTCAAATACTTTTTGCGATGCTGTTTGCAATCGCAACTATTCAGTCCGTTAACGCACAAAGCAATAAATCTGACCGTCTCAAAAATGTGAAGGCCTCCGATACACTTGTAAGCTATATATGCCCGATGCACCCCGAAGAAACCAGTGATAAGCCGGGAAAGTGTGCTAAATGCGGCATGGCGCTGAATCTCTCCAAAAAAGAGTTGATGAAAGCGGGTGTGGTAAAATATACCTGTACCATGCATCCGGAAGTAACAAGTGATAAACCGGGTCAATGTTCTAAATGCGGGATGAATCTCAACCTTTCTAAAAAAGAACAAATGAAAGTGGAAGTAATGAACGGGTACAAATGTCCAATGCACGCAGACGTTACAAGCGACAAACCCGGTAAATGTTCAAAATGCGGCATGGCACTGACAGCCATAAAACCTAAAACGAAAGACTAATTATTTTTTAAAAGACGATCATCAAAATTTATATCATGAAAACATTTCTTTTTTTAATAACAATAACCATTTCAATTGCAGCCAATGCACAGGTTTCTAAAGTGTCTTTACAGGCAAGTGGTCTAACATGCAGCATGTGCAGCAACTCGATCAACAAGGCTTTAAAGACAATCGATTTTGTTCAGAATGTAAATCCAAATATCAAAACATCTACATTCGAAATTACCTTTAAGGAGGGTTCTTCTGTTGATTTCGATAAACTGAAAAAGAAAGTAGAAGATGCGGGATTCACTGTTGCGAGCTTTGTTGCATTTGTGAATTTCGCTAATACAGAAATAAAAGCCAACGAACCCGTTAAGGTCGGTGATAAAACTTTTTACATTCTTAATGCAAAAGAAAAATCTTTGAACGGCGCAAAACAGGTAAGAATCGTTGATAAAGGATTTGTATCAACAAAGGATTTTAAGAAAAATACATTGGCTGCCCCAACAAGCGGAAACGGCGTGTATAATGTAACCATTTAATCATCGGGCTTTGCTTTCGGGCAAAGCCCTTTACATTTTTTATATGAAGACCAAACTAATTACTGCGATGTTGCTGATCTCATTTAGCAGCATGGCGCAGGAACTATATGTTTATACTGAACCGGCCAGTAATATGGCTGCCAAAAGTATTGGCCTCCGGCTGAATAATTTCATCATGCCCGAATCTTACACGGCCAAAACCAATTATCATATGATACCTGAGATCATGGTTGGCGTTTCCAAAACTACCATGGTTCATTTTGATGCCTTTCTATCAAACCGAAACAAAGGATTATCTGTAGAGGGTGGCAGTATCTATGCCAAATATCGATTCCTGAGTAATGATGAAGTGCAGAAACATTTTCGTATGGCAGCTTTTTGCAGGTACAGTTTTAACAACAGCGATATTCACCAGGAAGAGATCAACCTTTATGGCCATAACACAGGGTTCGAGACGGGCGTTGTTGCCACACAGTTGCTGCACAAAGTGGCGATTTCATCAGGTCTATCATTTGTCAAAGCGCTGGACAATGGTAACAGTAATAAATTCCCATACAGCAATCTCGACAGGCAGGCAATCAATTATACTTTATCAATAGGGAAATTGATGTTGCCGAAAGATTACACTGATTATAAACAAACCAATTTGAACCTGATGTTGGAATTTTTGAATCAATTCAACCTGGGTTCCGGCAAATATTATATGGATATTGCTCCTTCTATGCAGCTTATCTTTAATAGTGTTGCCAGGGTTGACATTGGTTACAGGCAACAATTGAACAGTTCACTTTACCGTACTGCTCCAAATGGTTTGTTTGTCCGGTTAGAGTATAATTTATTCAATGCATATTAAAAGGAAGGAATTGAACGATCCCACTAAAAACGAGTGATGTTAATAGATAAATATCTTTCTGTTTACGATTTCAAAGAATTTTATTCTATCAAAGCGAATAGCCCAGCTAATGAAATCTATATTACCTTGTAACCGATGACATTTAAAAATTTAAAAAATATCGACAAATTTGGTACTGCAGGATTATTTCTGACAGCAATATTTTCACCGTGTTGTTTCCCGCTTTTTGCATTTGCGGCATCTGCTCTTGGGTTGGGCAGCGCTGAACTTTTTGGTGGCTGGACTATGTGGGTCTTTCAGGCTATGGTATTGGTCTCAATACTTGGACTTTATATTTCTTACCGAAAACATGGTTGTTTGTATCCATTATTGGTGGCTGTTCCCAGTGGGCTTATCATTTCTTACGCATATCATTTTAATGATAATGACAATTGGATATATTTTCTCTACGCCGGAATGTTTGGAATGTTGGCGGCAACCATTTGGAATTTTCAAAGGAACAGGCTTCACAACACAAATGAAATTGTATTGCGATCCACTATTACCTGTCCGGAATGCGGGCATTCCAAAGAGGAAATAATGCCAACAAATGCATGTATTTTTTTTTACGAGTGTGAAAACTGCAAAACACGCTTGAAACCAAAACAAGGGGACTGCTGTGTTTTTTGCAGCTATGGAACAATGAAGTGTCCGCCAATGCAGGGGGGAGAGAACTGTTGTTAGCCCAAGGTGAGCATTTGATGCAGCGCGGAAGATGGCAGATATCAAATAGTCTATTTTGATTGTATGGCATTTTACCTAATTAGACCAGGTAGCGTAACCAGCTATTTAAATAACTACAAAGCGTAGAATATAGTGGACAGGCAAAGATGCAGAGATGCTAACCTCAGAAGGTTAATCTAAGTAGAGAGGTGGCATGTTTTTTTCATATTTTAATAAAATTTAAATTATGACAAACAATAACGAAGAAAAAAAAGACGGTGTCAACCAAACGCCTGGCACAGGTAAAGCGAACCCGGAACAGCATGAGCATGCTGAACATCATCAGGAACTGGAACATCATCCACATCCTGAACATCACGATGGGAATACGGATCCTAATGTGCTGGAAAAACACCCGGAAGCAGAGCATCATGAACATGATGAGCATCATAAAGAGAAAGAACATCATCCTAGGAAGTAACCCTAAGATTTTACCCGATTAAAAATTGTTTTTAATCGGGTAATCTTAAACATGATTTTTAAGACATATAGTTTTCACACCACCTTATTATAGATCTAATGCAATTTTTTTGCAGATAGACTATCCTTCCAACGAAGTAAGGAGTAACAAAAGCATTTATTAATCAGCATTTAGATTTGATTACTTACTGAATTTTTTGAAAATGCTTTTTACTGAACTTTCAATTTCCTGATCTGATAACAGTTTGGTATTTACCTCTTTTGTTGTCCAGCCTTGCCAGAAGGTTTTGTCTGTTTTTGCATCGATTAAACTTACGGTTAAAGTACCTTCCGTTACCTGATATTGCGAATTGTTATAACCGGCAAAGCGGGAGGGATAATAGAGAGTTCCCAATCTTCTTGTATAGGGATTGTAATACATGCGCGAATAGGAGGGCGTGTAGACAGGATCACTTGTTCTTCGGATATTTCTTTCAACAAGTACATCATAAGCCAAAACAGCATCCGGGTTTGCGGGGTCCTCCCGCCATCCTGCATTTATCAGACTTTGATTTACAGCATTTCTGATTTTACTTTCCTGAATGTCGTTGTGTTTATTCTGCTCGTGCATTTCCTGGGTTTCAGACCAGGCAAAAGTTTTGTACTGACTTAGGTTGACTGTATCATCCCGCTGAATGTAGGCCTTTGAAGAACAACTGAACAGAATAACGGAAACGGCAAAAAGAGAAAAGAGTTTTATAAACAGGTTTTTCATAATAGTGTTTTTTTTAAATAGTTCAAATACTATGCGCTAACCAAAACAAACCGTGTGAGATGTGTTAAATTGCTCACAATGCTGATGAGGTAGGGAGAATCCAGTAACCTGAAAATTTATTTGTAAAAGAATTGTACCAAAGCGTTCCCAAATAGATACAACAACTACTTTTGACTCATGACCCCTATACAGTTTAAAAAAGAAGAAATAAAGGGACTATTTACTTATCTCTACGTCGAACCGCCCGCATACGAATCAATGCCGGGATTGTCAGACGGAACGATGTCCGATCCGGCCACAGGACTTCAACCTGTCGACCCTATTATATATAGCAGTCTTTTCCGCCATTATTTAGCGCTAGCGGATTTTTGCTGTGGTAAAATGGACAAATATGTTTTATTGCCGGCGTCTCCAGATACGGAAAATTCAGACATCTTATTATCGCTCGGGGCATCACGGTGGCGATTTAAATTGCTTTCAAATGACGTTGATGGCCTGGGAGCCGACAAAGGGTTTGTACAAGCGATGAATTACGATACTGCCAACCCATCCGTTGTGCTTTTTGCCGCTGACAACTTTCCTGATCTTTCCCTGCTTCCGGAAGACCTGTTTGGGGAAGCGTCATCTCAATGCAGTCTTTTCGCACTCGGCCCATCCAGATCGGGAGGCCTGCTTGATTTTTTACAATCTGGAACTGTCCCGGAAATACAAAAGTTCCTTCTGAATAGCGAGTTGTTTTTTCATGTTTCCATTGCCAAACAGCTAGCCAGTTACAATTCCATTCTGATTAAATCACCATTTGATATTGACAGGGATCTTGCCGCGTTTCACTCAATCCTTGATCCGGATAATTAATTATATGCACCGGTTTTTTCATTGTTTCTAAAAGAGAAAATCTTACCCCGGCATAGATTGGAAGGTGGGCACGCTTTTTTCTTCTATTCTGTAAACGAAATGTATGGATGGGATTAAAATGGAAAAATGGCGGACTTCTTTTGAAAAAGGGGTATCAGGACTAAAGGCCAGTTATGAATCGCTTTTACTGCCTAAAACCTTTGAAGAGACCTTTACTTTGCAAGCTGATGAAACCAAGCATACTTTTTACCTGGAGCTAGATCCGGAACTACCTGCAGAAGTGCAGGATAGCCTGGAAAAACTACTTATAGAAACGGAGCCTGAGGACTCCATATAATGTAATTGCAACCACATTGTGATTTTTTACCCTATCTAATAAATTGTTTTGCCGATAAACACCCTACTTTTGTACCTGATGCGTATTACCGTTTTCATATTAACGTTTATTGTCCTGGGACTGAGTCTTCTCCCGTGTGCAGACAGGGGCAACGCTATGAAAGCTGGAAAAGCAAACACAGAAATCACTGCCCAAACCAACCACGAAGAAAACCAGGGTAATAATGATCTTTGCCCGCCGTTTTGCCACTGTGGTTGCTGCGCCAATGTATTTATCAAAACAAGTTTCCTTTCTTTGGAAATGCCACCGCAGATTTACGTTAACAAAATACCTTCTTATTTACCTGGTGACATCACCGGTATTTCCTTGCCTATCTGGCAACCTCCGCAGTTAATAGCTTAATTGTAGTGCGCTAAAACGCACGAATGCTGCTGTGCTTAAGGCACGGTGCATCATCTTTTCTCACTATCCAATCATCGTGGTTATGGCTACCTCAAAGCCGCCAGGCCGCAAGCAGAAAATTGTTTATAGCAAAATAAAAGACCCGGTTAAACCGAAATGGATCCGAATTACCAGGTCCATTACCATTGTTGTGCTGTCTATTGTTCTGCTGCTGGCTATGGCGGGTATGTTGTTGAAATACTTTCATCTGATTTCAAATCATTTATAGGTCATGTTAAATAAGATCATAGATTTTTCTGTCAAGAATAAATTAGTCGTCGGCATTTTCACCTTTGCGCTCATTATATGGGGCGTAATGTCTCTAAACAAACTTCCGATCGATGCGGTTCCTGACATCACCAATAACCAGGTACAGATCATCACAGTTAGTCCGTCACTGGCCGCCCAGGAAGTAGAGCAGCTCATTTCTTACCCGGTGGAACAGACCATGTCCCTGATTCCGGAAATACAGGAGGTTCGCTCTATCTCCCGCTTTGGGCTTTCAGTGGTAACCGTCATCTTTCATGATGATGCCAATATTTATTGGGCCCGCTCGCAGGTAGCTGAAAGGCTTCCGGAAGCACGAAGCAAAATACCGGAGGGTACCGGAGAACCGGAAATGTCACCCATCTCTACCGGATTGGGCGAGATATACCAATATGTACTTCATCCAAAAAAAGGGTTTGAAAATAAATATAATGCAACCGACCTGCGCACACTGCAGGATTGGTATGTAAGGAGGCAACTGCTCGGTACACCCGGCATCGCCGAAGTCAATAGTTTCGGTGGTTTCTTAAAACAATACGAGATCGCCCTGAACATAAACCAGACACGCAGTTACAATATTTCCATAGGGGACATATTTACCGCGCTAGAAAAAAACAACCAGAATACCGGTGGTTCTTACATTGATAAAAAACCAAATGCTTATTTTATTCGGAGTGAGGGTCTCATTACCAACCTCGGTGATATTGAACGCATCGTGGTGAAAAAAACCCAAACCGGTTTCCCGGTTACCATTCGCGACATTGCAACCGTCGGTTTTGGGGCAGCCAATCGTTATGGGGCATTAACGCGAAACGATCGTGAAGCTGTTGGAGGAATTGTTATGATGCTAAAAGGCAGTAATTCCAGCGAAGTGGTAAAAAGAGTCAAAGAAAAAGTCTTACAGATACAGAAAACCCTTCCTGAAGGCGTGGTACTCGAAGCCTTCCTTGACCGCAGTGAATTTGTAGGCAGGGCGATCGACACGGTTAAGAAAAATCTCATTGAAGGAGCGCTGATCGTCATATTTGTACTCGTGGTTTTCCTGGGTAATATCCGCTCAGGCTTGATCGTTGCCTCCGTGATTCCACTGGCCATGCTCTTTGCCATTTCGCTGATGAATCTCTTTGGCGTATCGGGAAACCTCATGAGCCTTGGCGCCATTGATTTCGGGTTGATCGTAGATGGAGCGGTCATTATCGTGGAAGCGACCATGCATCACCTTGCCAGCCGTAAAGAGGGCAGAATTGACCAGGCGGAGATGGATCGCGAGGTAGGCTCGTCGGCAAAAAAAATGATGAACTCGGCAGCATTCGGGCAGATCATAATATTTATAGTTTACATGCCTATCCTGGCACTGGTAGGCATAGAAGGTAAAATGTTCCGGCCAATGGCGCAGACCGTTTCTTTTGCTATCCTTGGCGCCTTCCTGCTGTCACTGACTTATGTTCCCATGATGAGTGCGTTATTTCTCAGCAAAAACATAAAACATAAACGAAATCTCTCAGATAAGATGATGGATTTCCTCCATCGTATTTACACACCTGTGCTCAGAGGCGCTTTGCGCATGAAAAAAATAGTGGTACTGATCGCAGTTTCTCTGATGGTTATTGCTTTTTTCGTGTTCTCTAAATTGGGTGGAGAATTTCTCCCGCAATTGGAAGAAGGCGACCTGGCGGTTGAAACAAGGTTGTTGACGGGAAGTTCCCTAAGCCAGACTGTTGAAAAAATAACCCAGGCTTCCAATATACTCACCAAAGAATTTCCGGAAGTGAAAGAAGTAATTGGTAAACTCGGTGCATCTGAAATACCTACTGATCCCATGCCTATCGAAGCTGGAGACATCACTATTATTCTTAAACCCAAAAAAGAATGGGTGAGCGCAAGTACACGCGAAGAGTTGGCTGAGAAAATGAAAAAAGCGCTGGAAAGAATCCCCGGTGTAAGTTTTGGTTTCTCACAGCCCATACAACTTCGTTTTAATGAGCTTATCTCGGGAGTGCGCCAGGACGTGGGCATTAAAATATTCGGGGAAGACATGCAGGTGCTTGCCGAACTGGCTAAAAAGATCGGTAGTATCGTTCCCACAGTCAAAGGTGCAGAGGACCTGTACGTAGAACAGGTGGGTGGTCTGCCACAGATCTCAGTTAAGCTCGACCGTGACAAGATCGCACAGTTTGGTCTAAATGTATCCGATATCAACCAGGTAATCAATACTGCCTTTGCCGGTGGTAAGGCCGGTACCGTATTTGAGGGAGAGAAGCGATTTGATCTTGTTATCCGATTACAACAGGCCGAGCGCCAGGGTATTGAAGATGTACGCAGGCTCTTTGTGGTGGCTGCTGACGGAACCCAGATTCCGCTCGAACAGGTGGCAGATATCAATCTGGTATTAGGGCCCAACCAGGTGCAGCGTGAACAGGCGCAACGCAGAATCATAGTTGGCTTTAACGTTCGTGGAAGAGACATCGCATCTGTGGTAGAAGAAATGCAGCTGAAAATTGACCAGAAGATCAAAATGCCGGTGGGTTATTACATTACTTACGGTGGTCAGTTTAAGAACCTGGAAGAAGCTAACAAAAGGCTGTCCATAGCAGTACCTGTAGCATTGGGGCTTATCCTTCTGTTACTGTATTTCGCATTTGGCTCCTTTAAATATTCTTTACTCATATTCACCGCAATCCCGATGTCAGCCATCGGCGGAGTGTTCGCACTGCTGATCCGCGGCATGCCTTTCAGTATTTCAGCCGGTGTAGGTTTTATCGCCCTCTTTGGCGTTGCCGTACTGAACGGGATCGTTCTTATCTCGGAATTCAACCGGCTTAAAAAAACTGGACTAACCAATTTAAATGATATCATAATGAAGGGAACCGCTATCCGATTGCGTCCGGTACTCATGACTGCAGCAGTGGCTTCACTTGGTTTCCTGCCTATGGCACTTTCATCCGGTGCCGGTGGCGAGGTACAAAAGCCGCTTGCGACAGTTGTGATTGGTGGGCTGCTTACGGCAACACTGCTCACACTCATTGTACTGCCTGTGCTTTACACTTTCTTTGAAAGGTTCGGCAAAGGTAAAGAGCCCAAAAAATTGACGGCGGTAGTGACCATGTTGTTATTGTTCTTGGGCGGTTCAGCTACAGTGAATGCACAGGTGCCGGCTACTGCCACCAATACAAGGATCAACCTTCAGTCGGCCATAAGCCGTTCGCTGGATGCCAACCCTAACATCAGGGCGGGCAACCTGAACATTGATTACCAACAGGCGCTTAAAGGGGCGGCAAAAGATATCGGCAAAACCAATATCACCTTAACGCTGGGGCAGTATAACAGTCCGATCGTGTATGACAACAACATCACCATTACGCAGAACATTCCCAACCCTGTTTACTTAAAACGGCTTTCCGAACTCAGCGATGCATCGATCGATGCGAGCCGCCTGCAGGTGGGCATCTATAGAAGCCAGGTGACTTACCAGGTTAAAAGCATTTACTACAGGTTGATTTACCGGCAGGAACAACGCAGGCTTAACGACACATTGGTTAGCCTATATGAGCGGGTACTCAAAGCAGCGGACACCCGCTTTACGGCCGGTGAAACCAATATCCTGGAGAAATACAACGCCAATACCCAGCTCCAGGAAGCCATCGCGCAGAGCAACCAACTTGGGGAACAGATCAGGACGGATCTCGGACAATTGGCCAGTTTCACTTTCGACTCAAGCCTCAGCGGGATTGCAGATACACTTCTGGTAGAAAAACATCTTGTAATGAATCTCGATTCAGGCTTGCTCAGTAATAACCCTGAGCTACAGGCACTCCGGTCACAAATCGCCGTTGCGGAAAAGGAGATCAGCGTAGAAAAGAGTAAACTCCTGCCTGATTTTAACGTGGGCTATTTTAATCAGTCACTGGTAGGTACCTACGATGTAAACGGGTCTCCTAAATATTATGGCGCAGGTAAACGTTTCCAGGGCATTGAGGCAGGTATCAGCATACCGATTTTTGCCCGACCCCAGAAAGCGCGGATACGTGCGGCCCAGATCAACCGGCAGCGAAGGGAAGCTGAAGTCCAGGCGTTTTATTTCAGCCTTTCACAAAGAGGGTCATTACTCCTTTCTGACCTACGGCGAATTACGATTCAGCTGAATTATTACCGCAAAACGGCACTTCCCCAGGCACAGCTGCTCATACGTACCTCGCAGCGCGCATTTGAAGCCGGAGAAATGGATTACTACCAGTTGTCTCAATCACTGAACAATGCAAACAGTGTCCGCCGCCAATACATCGAATTATTGAATCAATACAACCAGTCAGCGATCGAACTGGAATTAATTACAGGTTTATAAATTTTTACTACCATGCGCAAAACACTTTATGCAATAGCACTCACCCTTTCTTTTTTCTTTACAGCCTGTTCTTCCAAAAAAGAAGAAGTTCAGGTAGAGAAGGCAGAGGAACACAACCCGGATGTGGTTGAATTTACCAATGAACAGTTCCAGACTGTAGATGTCCGTTTCGGTGGGGTTATCACTACCAACTTAAGCAACTATATTAAGGCATCCGGCACCATTGATGTTCCCCCACAGGATCTGGTAAGTATTACTTCACCTTATGGAGGGTCGATCAGGAGCACCACTGTCATCGAAGGAAAATACATGAAGAAAGGCGAACTGATCGCCACCATTGAAAATCCGGAGTTTGTTCAGGTGCAGCAGGATTATTTGGAAACCAGCAGCCAGCTCAGTTTTTTACAGCAGGATCTTACAAGACAGGAAGAACTGGTGAAAGAAAACATCGCAGCGCGCAAATCGTTACAGAAAGCAACGAGTGAATACAACACCATGAATGCGAGGCTTGAGGGCTTGAAGGCCAGGCTGCGAATCATGAACATTAACCCGTCCAGCGTTAAGGCCGGTAATTTTACTTCCGTAACCCGTATCTATGCCCCGACCAACGGCTACATTACCCACGTATATTCCAACGTCGGCAAATTCATCGGACCCAACGAATTGATGGCTGATATGGCCAATACCAATAACATCATGATCAGGGTTAAAGTGTTTGAAAAAGACTTGCCGAATATAAAACTCGGGCAAAAGGTACGCTTCCGTGCCACCGGTGACAGCGTAGAACGTACGGCCAAAGTATTCCTGATTGGTAAAGACATCGATACCGACCGGACCGTGGAAGTGCATGCCGCTATTGAAAGATTAACCAGCAATATGCTGCCCGGTATGTTCGTCAATGCCATCGTTGAAATCGGTACGTCCAGCACACCAGCTTTGCCGCAGGCTGCGGTCGTGCCTTCAGGTGGAAAGCATTACATTTTTGTGGAAGAGCCATCCAAACAAGGAGAGCAAAACACAAAAACAGCGGACAAAGAAAAGCACCATTCGTTCAGAAGGGTCGAAGTGGGTATAGGCGTAACGGAGAACGGTTTTACGGCCGTGATCCTGCCTGAAAAATTTGACCCCAAAAGCAAGATTGTAATCAAAGGTGCCTATGACCTGTTATCTAAAATGAACAACTCGGAAGAGGAAGAAGAATAATCAGTTTTAAACCTCTTACAAGATGCTTCAACTGCTTGAATTTACGCATAACAATATCATCGCTACCCGCACAGACACCATGTTGAGCGCTGCCGGGTATGCGAAGATTCTTCCGCTTGTTCACAACATTGAAAGCAGGGGCAAGAAGGTCAGATGGTATTTTGAAATAGATGATAATTCCATTTTAGACGAAAGTTATTGCAGCAAACCGGCGACCGATGGTGATTACCAGCTGGCTTTCCCACGCGCAGCAGCGATGGAGAAAATAGCGATAGTTGCGACTGAAAAATGGCAGGTATTTCTAACAGTAATAAAAGGAATTGCACCAAACGCAGACGTTCGATGCTTTGGTTTGCAGGATCGCAAAAAAGCGATGAAATGGATCGAGGTGTAGAAAAGTGTTTTGACTGAAATACCTTAAAATGTAAAAAATCCCAGCAATTCTTCCCGCTTTTTACAATACTGCAAAAGGCGAAATATTGTTTAGTGAAAAGGGCGTATTGTTGGAGAAAGCAAATGCAAAAGAAAAATTTAAATGCAAGTTATGGACATCGGATTTGAACTCATCATCATCGTAAAATTACTGGCCTCTTTTATACTCGGTGCCTTGATCGGGTATGACAGGGAAATACATGGGAGGGATGCAGGCATCAGGACATATGCTGCTGTATGTATTGGTTCGACACTATTTACAGCTATCGCATGTCATCTCACCGGTGACCCTGCTGCCGCCTCCAGGGTGATTGCTAACATTGTGACAGGTGTTGGTTTCCTTGGCGCGGGAATTATCTATCGAAACAACAGTGCAGGCACTTCGCACGGGCTTACTACTGCAGCAACTGTTTGGTGTACTGCTGCCGTGGGGGTGGCTATCGGCCTGGATATGTATATCATAGCATTGGCTGGCGCACTGACCCTGTATTTTCTCCTTTCCCTGCACCACCAGAAATGGTATATTCAGTGGAAGAAAAGAATGGTTAAGGGTGCGGGGCATCACGAAGACGAAGACTAAAATCATTATCCAAGAATTTTTCAGTTATGGCACAGGATATTGTTGCACTTTCAGCAGGAGGTAAACACAACCGGTCACTTAAAACCGTTTTCATTATTACGTTCGTCTATTTCGTGATCGAGGTGGTGGTGGGTTTTATGTCCAACAGCCTTGCCTTATTATCTGATGCAGCACATATGCTTACGGATGTTGGAGGACAAGGCCTGGCGCTGTTTGCTATCTGGATGTCTTCCCGGCCGCGCAATGCATGGAAGACATACGGTTACTACCGCACGGAAATTTTTTCGGCACTGCTCAACGCGGTTGTTTTGTTGTTTATTTCCGGCTACATTTTATACGAAGCCTGGCAAAGGTTCAGCAACCCGCCCGCTGTAGCTGGTATCCCTATGTTGGTGGTGGCTTTCTGCGGGTTAATCATCAACCTGATTTCGATGAAGATATTGAGATCCGGTTCCAGGGAAAGCATCAATATCAAAGGAGCATTCCTGGAGGTGGTAAGCGACATGTTGAGTTCTGTGGGAGTGATTATTGCGGGATGTATCATTTTGGCGACAGGATGGTTATACATTGACCCAATTATGAGCGCTGCCATTGGCCTTTTTATATTACCCCGGACCTATAATCTTTTAAAAGAGTCGGTGAATATCTTACTCGAAGCCGTACCTAAAGATATAGACTACAATGCAGTGAATAACCTATTTACTGCCAAGCCTGGTGTCATCAGTATTCATGATCTCCATATCTGGACACTTACTTCAGGTATGTATGCCTTAAGTGTGCATGTAATTATGGAACCCGAAACCTCACTTGAAGAGGCCAGCGAAATTTCACGGTCACTTAAAGAATTGCTGGCTACCAGATTTAAAATTAACCACACCACTATCGAAATACACATCGACAAAACAGAGGACGTTCTTAATAATATTTAATCCATGCGCCATATCATGAAAAAGATCAGATACAGGAAATTGAAACAAACCAGCGGCATAACCAAACTGCTATTTGCTATTTGCATGGCTGCAATTGTTTTTTTTCTTTTAAGGCTTACCAACATTGAAATGCAATGCCGCATGATCCTCGCATGGGATGCCTTCTGCCTTACTATGATCGCACTGAGTTGGGCTCTCTTCTTTTCAACCGGAGAAAAAGAACTCTGTGACGTCGTGGCTGTTCAGGATGAAGGATTAAAAGTAATTTTTACCATTGTGCTCGTTGCGCTTTGTTTCAGCGTATTTGCCACGTTGTTGCTTTTAAGCAGTCAGTCAGAACCTTACATGGATAAAATACTCTACATGACAATCACATTGTCGCCTGTGCTCTTATCATGGATACTATTGCACACCATTTTTACCATCCGGTATGCGCATCTGTATCACGATCATAATTCACTGGCAACAGGAAGCAATGTGGGCGGTATCAGTTTCCCTTCCAAAGAAGCCCCCGACTATGTAGACTTCGCTTACTTTTCTTTTGTGATCGGTATGACCTTCCAGGTCTCTGATGTGCAGGTTGAATCAAGGGTAATCAGGCGTTTTGTGCTGATGCACAGTCTTATTTCGTTTGTGTTTAATACGATAATAGTGGCTTTGACCATTAATACCATTGCGGGATTTGGCAAATAGTGTGTAAATAGTAAACAATTAAAAACAGGGAAAGTGAAAAAATATTTTTATTGTCTTGAAGCACTTATTGTTGTTTGTATTGCAACCAATGCGTATTCATTTTTTCACCATGCCTTTTTCAGGTCCGGATTTTCGACAACGGTAAACATGCTGACACCTTTAGCAGTATTTGTGTACTTGAGAATAGCATTTGTAAAAAACAAAAACGCAAAAAAAAAGCGGCGAACCGACTATGAAAAAATATTCAGCAAAAATTAGTAAGTTTTTTAAAGCCCTAGGGCCAGGGCTGATCACCGGTGCCAGTGATGACGATCCGTCGGGTATCGCCACCTATTCCCAGGCGGGCGCGAAATTCGGCCTTGCGACCCTATGGGCTTCGCTGATCACTTTCCCGCTGATGGCAGCGATCCAGGAAATGTGCGCCCGCATCGGCATTATGACTTCGGTTGGATTGACCACAACACTTAAGAAACATTATTCCAAACCGATACTTTACCTGATGCTTCTCTTCAGTGTCCCAGCGATCATCCTAAATATTGGGGCAGATATCGCGGGCATGGGTGCGGTCGCAAACCTGATCTTTCCTTCGGTATCACCTCTTTTATTCAGCGTTTTGTTTACTGCGGTTCTGATTGTTATGATAGTCTACCTTCCTTACCAAAAGATCGTGTCTGTCCTGAAATACCTATGCCTTTCCTTGTTCCTATACATTGCTGTTCCGTTTTTTACGCACCCGGACTGGGGAGCAGTCCTTAAAAATACGTTTGTTCCTACCATCCATTTCAATAAAGAGTTTGTTGAAATACTTGTTGCTATTTTAGGTACAACCATATCGCCTTATCTTTTTTTCTGGCAGGTTACCATGGAAGCCGAAGACGTCAAATCTTCCAGGCAGCTCATACTCGCCAGAAATAGAATTGCCCGAAGGGATGAGGACACCAAAGTCTTAGAGGCAAAAACAAAAAACTTCCTCAGCCTGTTGATTGCTAAAATGCGGCTTGATGTAAACCTGGGAATGCTGCTGTCTAACCTGGTTATGTTTTTTATCATCCTTGCCACCGGCACCGCCCTGTTTGCCAATGGAATTACACAAATAGATACAGTAGAACAGGCGGCTAAGGCATTGGAGCCTGTGGCAGGAAAAGCTTCCTACCTGATATTTACCATTGGGGTAATCGGAACCGGCTTTCTTGCTATACCAGTCTTAAGTGGATCTCTCTCCTACATTGTATCTGAAACTTTTGGCTGGAAGGGAAACCTGGATGCAAAATTTTACCGGGCCAAATCCTTTTATATTGTTATCATCATTTCACTTTTACTCGGACTCTCCATTAACTACTTTGGTATCAGCCCAATCAAGGCACTGCTGTATACAGCCATTCTGTATGGATTAACTTCGCCTATACTGATAGCGATTGTCCTGCATATATCCAATAATAAGAAGATTATGAAAGAGAATACAAATGGTAAGCTATCCAACGTACTCGGATGGCTTACGCTGATAATAATGTCAGTTGCTGCTATTGCACTGATCTATTTACAGTTTTAAAAAAACGAGAGAAAATAAATAAACAAATGTTCAGTATTCTTATCGGAAGTTTTTTATTGAGTGTTTTACACGCCATTATTCCCAATCACTGGCTACCAGTACTTGCCATAGGAAGAAGGGAAAAATGGTCGGCTGCTGAAACTTCCAAAGTGACCCTGGTGGCAGCACTGGCGCACGGGCTGAGCACGGTTGTCATTGGCCTCCTATTAGGGTTTCTGGGGAATTCAATGGCACAAAAGATCAATCATTTTACGCACCTGGTGGCCCCAATTATTTTCATCATACTTGGAACTTTCTTTATCTACCGTCACCACCGGCATAAACATTTTCAACTCTCGGATGTGCCGCAGAAAATTTATAGCAAAAATCGAATCATTATTGCGTTGGTACTAGCTATGTTTTTCTCGCCATGTATGGAAATCGAAGCTTATTTTCTGATGGCTGGCACCCAGTCACAATGGCTGGTGGTAATTATAGCTGCTATGTATGTAGTTATTACAGCCGCTGGCATGACATGGCTGGTGTCACGGGCATATAAGGGTTTGCTAAAACTTAACTGGCATGCATTGGAACATAATGCAGGCATCATTACAGGCATCACACTTATCATAACAGGTATACTATCATTTTTTATTTTTTAAATTTAATACCATGGCAAAAGATCGTTACAACACGCAGGATGATCAGCAAGCTGAAAAATCATCTGAACCGGAGGCGACAGAAAGAACTGCTGTACCATCCGGCAAACCGGAGAAACATAGCGAAGATGACGGGCATGATCACGGTGAAAAAAAACACACTGAAGACGACGGTCACGATCACGGGGATGAAGAGGAACATAGTGACGATGATGGGCATGATCATGGAGGAGCAGAAACGACGGGCTGGAAATCGCACTGGGATCTTCTGCTGGCGCTTGCGATATTAGCCGTATTGATGGTGCTCAAATTCGGGTTTAGATATGTTCCACCCCCATTGCCCGATCTTATCATAAACCTCGCAGCTTACCTGCTGGCAGGATGGCGCGTGCTGGATATGGCATGGCGCAAAGCGAAGCGGGCTGATTTTTTCAACGAATTTTTTCTCATGTCGGTTGCAACGATCGGTGCATTTATTATCGGTTCATACAGTGAAGGTGTTGCAGTCATGGTGTTCTATTGTATAGGGGAATGGTTCCAGGATGCAGCGGTCGCTAACGCCAAAAAAAGCATCAAGGCATTGCTGGATGTGCGCCCCGATAAAGTATCGGTGTTGCGTAACGGTAGCCCACTGGAAGTATCGCCCGCAGAAGTACTGGTCGGGGAATCCATACAGGCGAAACCGGGAGAAAAAGTAGCACTTGATGGTGAACTGATTTCTGAAAGCGCTTCGTTCAACACTGCAGCGCTCACTGGAGAAAGCAAGCCTGATACCAAACGCAAAGGCGAGGCAGTGCTGGCTGGTATGATCAACCTCAACGGTGTTGCTGAAATCAAAGTGACCGCGCTTTTCAAAGACAGTAAACTCAGCCGCATTCTTGAAATGGTGCAGGATGCAACCGCGCGTAAATCACAGACGCAACTCTTTATTTCAAAATTTGCCAAAGTATATACACCCATCGTATTCCTGCTCGCACTTGGCGTATGCCTGGTTCCCTACTTTTTTGTAGACAACTATATTTTTCAGACCTGGTTTTACCGTTCGTTGGTGTTCCTGGTCATCAGTTGCCCTTGCGCGCTGGTAGTATCCATTCCCTTGGGTTACTTTGGCGGTATCGGTCTTGCATCCAGGCACGGGATACTGTTCAAAGGCGGAAATTTCCTGGATGTCATGACAAAGATCAATACAATCGTCATGGATAAGACAGGCACACTGACCAAGGGTGTCTTCAAAGTACAGAAAATACAACCGCAGGATATGTCGGAAGACGAACTGGTAAAGTTGACTGCTGCTGTTGAAGCAAATTCTACCCACCCTGTTGCCAAAGCGGTTTCTGACTATGCAAAGGAAAAGGGAGACCTTGCAAAAGCCACGGATATCGAAGAGATAGCGGGCCACGGTCTGAAAGGCAAAGTGGATGGTAAAGAAGTGCTTGCGGGTAATGTTAAACTGCTTAAAAAGTTTAATATCAGTTATCCCGCAGAAATTGAATCTATAGCAGATACCATTGTTACGGTGAGTGTGAACGGTAAATATGCCGGTTATATAACCATTGCTGACGAGATCAAAGAGGATGCAGCAGCCGCGGTCAAAGCCATGCATGAACTCAACATCAAAACAGTGATGCTATCCGGAGACAAGCAGGCTGTGGTAGACAATGTTGCTAAACAGATAGGTATTGATGAAGCATATGGAGATCTTTTACCGGAAGGGAAAGTAGAAAAGGTGCAGGCACTGAAAAACGAAGGCAGGCATATTGCATTTGCAGGTGATGGAGTTAACGATGCACCTGTGGTGGCGCTCGCAGATGCGGGTATTGCGATGGGAGGCCTGGGCAGTGATGCAACAATCGAAACAGCAGACGTGGTGATCCAGAACGATCAGCCGATGCGTATAGTGGTAGCGATAAAAATTGGAAAGATTACCCGCAAGATAGTATGGCAGAATATCATTCTGGCCATGGCTGTAAAAGTGATCGTGCTGATCCTGGGTGCCGGTGGTATTGCTACTTTATGGGAAGCCGTAATTGCAGACGTAGGTGTTGCTTTACTGGCGATCTTAAATGCAGTAAGAATACAGCGGATTAAATTTGACGACACGCAGCCGTGATAAACAATGGGTTAAAAGCAAAAAAAATGCGGGTATAAAACCCGCATTTTTTTGCCCATTACATAAAAATGAATTTAAGACATCAGGCTGGCCATACCCATAAGTGAAGCCAGTACGATTACGCATTTGTAACAATATGTTCTGTTCATTATAATTGATTTTAGTCGGTGTTAAAGATACGAAAGCAGGGCTGGTTGGATATGTTAAATCTGCCTTGTATCAATGAATGAAAAAACTCGCCACACCCACCAGTACAAGCAGCAGGGCGGTTATTTTTTTCCTGCCGGTATCACTATACTTTGCGTACAACCCGCCCGCTAATTTGCTGGCCAGTAAAGTTAACAGCACTACGCCCGAAATATTAACCATAGCATAAAACATGGCAAGCAGTAAAATATTATTCAAACCATAATCAGCGGCCGCGATAAACAGATCATGCACTTCCAGGCAGGGAGAGAGCAGCATCATCAGAAAAATGCCCACCATCCATATCTTACCTATGCGCCTTTCCTGTTCATAACTTTCATCTGATCGCCACATTCTGACTGCAACCAGAAAATAAGCCACGCCGAATAGGATCAGTACAATCGGTGCCGCGAGGTGCAGGTATGTCTCATAAGTATGGGAGAGTTTGGTTCCCGCTACTCCAAATGAAATACCCAACAGCAAAGTACCCATGACGTGCGCACAGGCGCATATGCATGCCATCAGTTCCAGGCGCTGTTTGGTCCAGTTTTCCGAATTGCCTAAAGCTGAAAGCGGAAGCCAGTGATTTGGTATGACCGCCTGTAGTAGGGCAAGCAGGCAGGTATTGACCAGTAATTGAACCATGTAGCTTATTTAGATTTTGTAACTGCAGCCAGCCTGCTTATCTCCTTTTGATTGTTTTGAATGAGCGCAGTTGCCGCTTTGCGAAGGTAGGCATCCTTTCCCGCCTTGAGATATGAACGTGCGAGCAGTATTTCACTTCTTTCAATGATAATTGACAATTGCAGGAAAGATTGATCATCAGGGATGCTGGTATGGATCATTTGGTCGAAAGCTCTTTCTGAAATTGGAATGTTGTATTGTAGCTGGTGAGGCTTTCGGACAGTGGTATCTTTGAGTTTGATGTGAGAAAGTTCATTCAACAAACGTTGGCTTCGTTCGATAATATCATCGCTCAATCTAACCGGATCAATCAGGTTGCCCACAGACATTTCTACATGTGCAATATCGAGCAACGCCCTGCGGTGAATGATGAACATTTGAATAAAGGCACCCTCTTCATTACCAGCACTTTTTACCTCTTTGAGATCATGGGTTAACCGGTCTGTAATGCCTGAAATCGTCCCAAAATGATGCGTTGTGTCAACTACAGCAGTGTTGTTTGCTGAGCTGGTTGTATCCCGGGCCGGCCCCTTGATATTATGATCGGTTGTATCGTGACAGGAAAACAAAAAACTGATGTATAAACACAAAAAAAATACTCGGGCCATGCCATTGGTTTTATTAATTATCCTGTCTGTAAATATACTTAACTTATGCCCGATAATTCATAACCGCCTGCACTATTACGATAGCCGATAACAATAAATAGTTTGTCGTACAAACGAAAATAAACGGAATAGAAGTTCCAACAGATTACGAACCAAAGCCAGAACTAAGGAATTTTCTGCCAGTATTAATTCAGCATATTTTTTATCAATTTTTGGTATTCAAAAAAAACCTCTCGACCGACTCCTGTTCGGAATTGTTTTTTCCGGATAGCTTCTCGTAATTTAAGTAATTTGTCGAAAAGAGCTTTTTTATCGGCAAAATCATGTTCTATATTTTCCGTCGTAAATTCTTTTGTTGGAGCATCTAAATCCTGGGTATATAGAAGTATATCGATTATTCTTCTCACTTTGCCAGCATAGGTCACTTTTTCTTTCAGAAAAAAGTAAACTGGCAGTCGATCATGTAAAACTGAAAGGTATTTTTTTTCATCGCTATTATAAATAAATGTAATCCCCTTGGCAACAAACCCAAAAGAAGAAGCCGGTTCAATTTTTTTTTCACTTTTATCAGGCTGAGGCAAATATAGCGATTCGTCAGAGTCAAATGACAGAGGGAACCTTAACAGGAATGGGTTCGATTTTGTTCGTAACCGCGATCTGTGGTAGGTAAGATTGCCTGTTAAAAAGTCATTCTTTGTTTGATAAATGCCTGTTGTATTACCTTGAACAGGAGAAAAGTATATGCAGCTGAGTAGAATAAAAGAATACATAAAAAATATATTATAGAATTAAAAGGATAATGCAGCACTCCCTCGGAAATTTCATATACTTATAGAAAAAAACACCTCATCAATTTGTTAAGTTTTTCTAAAAGTTATGTATTTAGTTTTTTAAAATCTAAATCATTTAGAAATGCCATATGACACACCTAACATTTTTTTGCCGTCATAAAATGCAGAACTGTACAAATTGCCATTTCGATAAATGAGAGATAAATACGGGTCATGCACTTTGCTTAAATCTTTGTGTGTCTCTTTCGCATCTTTATTAAATCCTGTCTGGGATATATAAAATATCAATTCAACTGTTTTGTTTTTTGTAAGAGTTTCTTTTACATTCCCTGAAACATATGCAAGGATTTTCTTCCTGACTTCTACACTGTCTGGTAGGTCAATATGTCCATCAAGGAGGAAATGTTTAACAGGGAGTGAATCTACCGATGGGTCTGTCAAATGACTTCCGTAAGGGTCAATCGGAAAGATCTCAAATTGCGTATACTGCGAATCACAGGCATTCAGCAAACAAACAGTCAATATTGTGAAACAAAGAAAAAATATATTTTTAAGCATGCAGTAGATTTCTAAAACAAGGTAATCATAAAAGCCAATAACCGTTTGGTCTTTGACGGCTATTAGCTTTACAGTTTTAGAGGAAAATAACCTTTATGAAAGCACAACTGCTTGAACAATTCCAATTTACTGACGAGTTAAAGGAACGGCTCGTTTGTTTGATTCCTACTTTGATAATGAACGATCTTAAAAATAAGTTGAAAATCCGAATTGGAAACCCGCCAGCCTCGATGGTGGATTGCCTAAAAGATCTGTTTGCCAGTTATAGCGGTAGTTAAACCTGAAAACTGTTTGCGGTGTCGGCCGCCAGCTGATGGCGGGAACAACTGAATAAATATGATCTGCAATATTATCCCCAGTTGAGATAAATTTTCCTTTATTCCAATCCACATATTCTAACCTGATCGCTGCGTTGATAACAGATTTTTCAAAACCAAAAAGTGATCTTGAATATACGGGTTGAACAATATCCAGGAATCCACCTTGTTGCGCGCGTCCAAACTGTTCGGTATACGTGTTGGGGACATCTACAGAAACCCATGCCCATTCGCCATTGATAAAAGTTTTTGTTTTGGAAAGTGTTGTGTTAAAATCAATCGCATACACATTCACGTTTCTTTTTTTGTCGAGGATAAGGCCGTCGTCCTGAAACTTATTGTAAACACCACCCATATAAGAAACACCGATCTCGCCAATACGGTTGTTACGCAGGGCAAATTTTGCAGTCAGTAGTGGCACTCCATTAAAAGATTCTTCAAACCTGTCGGGGTTTTCCTTTGCTGCTGGCAGATAAGTTTTGTTCTGCCCATTGGATATGATGCTTTCATCAAACCCGTTTGTTAAGTAAAGTTCGTAACCATATACCCAGTCTTTGCTGTATTTTTTCCCATATATGCCGAATCCGACATTACTCCAGGTGGCGGGCAGCATCTGTGTAGCAGAGATCGGGCGATCCACAAATTCCCATTTGGGACCATCGTGGTTCTGGTTAAAAGAACCGATTGGATTCATGACTACGCCACCGCGGAAATTTAATAGGGGTGCCAGTTCAAAATCGATAGATGCAAATTCTATATTGATCTCTTTGGTTCCATCTTCAAATTCGATCTCGGAAAGAAATTTAAGTCTTTTGGAAATGGAAGAGGCAACAAACAATGTGAGCCTTCTCATTTGGAACTGATGGCCCTCGCTGATACCATTTTCATTCAGGTATTGATAATTGGCTTCTACATATCCTCCCAACGAAACAGGCAGCTTACCGGCAGCGAGCAACGGCCTGTTGTACACGGCATCCATATTCAATAACATCCTTGAAGTATCGGTAACAGGTTTCCGTAACAGGACCGGGTCTATTTGCGCAAATCCTTTGCAAATACTCAAAGGCAGCAGAAATAATATCGCGAGATTTTTCATGATTGTTTTCTTAGGTCGATGAATATGTCGCTGTTAGTAACCTGTATGGGGAAACTGCGTAAGGAATTATCTGCGGGACCATTGGTAGCGATGCCCTTGTTGTTGAAGGCGCTTCCATGGGCAGGGCATTGCAGCGAATCGCCGGATGCCTGCAATTCTGTTCCCTGGTGTGTGCAACGCATCCACAAGGCAGAATATTCCTGGTCGCTGAAACGGTACACATAGATGGGGTATTGCAGCGTATCATTTCTTATGATGATAAAAGAGCGGTATGCCGGTGTTCCCTTCTGGTTAAAATTGAAATCATTTTTACTGATCCTTACTCCATCGTTGCTGATGTTGCCCGCAATAAAATGTGTTACGCCACATGATGAAAGCACAGAAGCCATAGCCGTCATTGATAAGCAGGCCGTGCACGCTTTAACGATAAAATCCTTCCTGTCCATTTCTCTTTTTATAATGATTCTAAAAACTGTATCAGTTTCGCTTTATCTGACGCGTTAAGCTGTTGAAATTTAGTTTTACTCTGTGAGGCTTCACCACCATGAAATGAAACGGCTTCTTCGATACTTTTCGCTCTTCCATCGTGCAACAGGAATACTTTACCGCCCTGCGAATTTTTTGATAGGCCCAATCCCCAAAGCGGAGGCGTTCTCCATTCGGCTGGCATAGCTGTTCCTTCAGTATAACCGTCATTTAACGATGGTCCCATATCGTGCAATAAGAGATCGGTGTAAGGAAAAATTGTTTTATTAGCTAATGCTGCGATAGTTGAAGGGCCTGTTTGCATTTGCGGTGTATGGCATTTGCCACATGAAATATTGGTAAAAATCTGTTTACCCGCTATTACATCCGCATTGTTCTGATCCCGCTGTATCGGCGCTTTGAGGGTTTTCAGATAAAAGATCACATCCAGTACTTTTTGATTGGAGATCTCCGGATCGATCTGTAGTCCATTATATGTGTTGTAAGATTCATAGGACGAGTTCACACCCATATCCTGGTTGTATGCGTTCGCTGTTTGCTGTTGAAGATCATAAACTGCTGCTTTTTTACCGAAGCGGCCAATGTATCTTCCACTACGCTCAATCGTTCCGGGCCGCGATAAACAATAATTGGGAATATGTATCCAGTTGGGTCTTCCTGATATACCATCGCCATCTGCATCCAGTTCATCCGATAACCCAATAAGGGTTGCATCTGGTACCGCTTCCAGTAGCCCAAGTCCCGTATTCGCAGGCGGGGTAAAATTGGAAAAAGTGGCACCTGCAGGTATTGTTTCAGGTAGTATTCCAGGCAGAGCCCTTGATTGCAATTGAGGGCCTCCGAGATGTAAGAATTTGTTTCCAAGTGTATCGCTCTGACCGAAACGGGTGAGAGTGGTAAAGGGGTGTCCCTTTCCATCGCCGGCGTGACATGAACCACAAGAGGTGGCGACAAAAGTTGGCCCCAACCCATTTGAACTGGTAAAAATATCATCATTGAAAGCAATATCCCCACGCAGGAAAGCCTGGTTTTGTTCCCCGGTCAATCCTTCTATAGGTCCATCCAGTACACTGTCATCGGCTGGAATCCCTGGCAACAGCTTATTGCAGGATACCGTGACCACAACAGATCCCAGTAACATGGTGATCAATAAAATTTGCCTTTTACCCATCCGTAATTTTGGCTAAAGGTAAAATATATTTGGTTATGCCAAAATATATTTTTAGACGAGCCTAATAATTATGTTTTAGAATTAGGTGTATCTTTCGGTTATGAAGTCTGCAACTCTTTTGAGTTTTACGGAAGAAAATTACCTTAAGGCCATTTATTCCCTTACGCAAAAGCATGGCTCGCCGGAAACATCTACAAGTCATATTGCGGAACAGCTATCCACCAAGCCGTCTACCGTCACAGATATGCTAAGGAAGCTTGCTGATAAGAAACTGATAGCATATGAAAAGTACAGAAAGATTGAATTAACCAAATCCGGCAAGCAGCTCGCAATTCTGGTAATAAGAAAACATAGGCTATGGGAAGTTTTCCTGCATGAAAAATTACAATTCGGCTGGGATGAGGTTCACGAAATAGCTGAACAACTGGAACATATTCAATCAGAAGAATTAATCACCAGGCTGGAAAGGTTTTTGGGGTTCCCGAAGTTTGACCCACACGGAGACCCGATACCTTCTGCAAATGGTGAACTACACGCAGGTCAAAGAATTACATTATCTGATGTACAAATTAATAAAAGCTGCGAGGTAGTTGGCGTAAACGATAGTTCTGCTGTTTTTCTTAAATACTTACAACAGGTTGATATTGGAATCGGTACTAAAATAAAGGTATTGGAGAAGATCTCTTTTGATGGATCCATGGCCATAAGCTTGCCCAGGAAAGTAAGCATTTCGGTATCAAAGAAGTTTGCGGACAATCTCATGGTAATTCTTTAAATAGTATCAGTTTGATAAGGCTGGTATATTAGCAAGACATTAAGTATTAAAAAGTATCAATTAGGCTATTTAAGTAGCCTAATTAATGTAAATTGCGACAGTTGATTAGCTTAATTTACAAAAAATGAATATTTCCAGAGTTATTCAGGAGCAAATAGAAGCCAAAATTGGCCTTCAGAAAGTAATCATGCTGTACGGTACCCGCCGTACGGGAAAGACGACGATTATTGAAAATATTGTCCAAAAATATGGCGATGAAGCCTTATTGCTGCAAGGTGAGGATATGCAGGTAGCTGAGCTTTTGCAAAAAAGAACAGTAGCTAATTACAAGCAGCTAACAGCAGGAAAAAAGATCATAGTTTTAGATGAAGCGCAGGTCGTGCCGGAGATAGGCAAAATTTTAAAACTAATGATCGATTCTGTAAAAGGTATAACGGTGATCGCAACGGGTAGTAGTAGCTTCGACCTAGTATATTCTACCGGTGAACCTCTTGTCGGGCGCAACCTCGTATATTACCTTTATCCCATTGCGCAGGTAGAACTCTCGGCTACGCAAGATTACCTTACTACCGTAAGAAACCTGGAACAACGGTTGATCCATGGAAGCTATCCGGAATTATGGCATATTGATAAACCACAGGAACAGGAAAACTATTTGAAACAAATGGTAAGCAGCTACCTTTTAAAAGACCTGTTGACGATGGAGAATATAAAAGGGGCTGATGTTTTATACAAGTTGCTACAAATGCTGGCATGGCAGATAGGAAGCCAGGTTAGTACCGTCGAATTAGCCAACAACCTGCAGCTAAATAAAGGAACAGTCGAGAGGTATCTTGATCTGTTAAGTAAAGTATTTATTATTTATCCATTAACGGGATATAGCAACAACCTTCGCAAAGAAATTACAAAAAGCAAGAAATGGTATTTTTTTGACAACGGTATCCGAAATGCGCTGATCGGTAATTTCAATCCTTTGGAACTGCGCAATGATATAGGCCAGTTATGGGAACAATATATTTTAAGCGAACGGATAAAATACAATAGTTACAGGAACTACCAACCACAGTATTTTTTCTGGAGAACTTATGACGGCCAGGAAATCGATTTAATCGAATTGAATAATGGGCAATTACAGGCCATTGAATGTAAATGGAAAGCAGCAAAAGCGAAAAAGCCAGTGGCCTTTGCTAAGGCATACCCGGAAGCAAGCTTTGCTGTTGTCGATCAGGACAATTACCTGGAATGGATCACAGGTAAAATATGAATGGTTGGTTTAAATAGTTAATGTTACAATGGACTATCCAAAAAAGTACTTTTGCAACGCCTTATTAAGTTGTTGATAGGTTGGATCATCTCTGTCTATATCTCCCCGTACCCTGTAATATTGCTTTTCTGCAGCCTCTATTTTGGATTGATTGAAGGGCACAAAATTGAGTAATAAATGAGCGATATCAATATTATCCATTTTGGTAAATAGGGGTTCGCCCTGCTGGTGCTTATTTGTGTCTTTGGACTTAACTTCCTTTTGCAATTCTTTTAATACCTGGAACAGCCCGATTAACTTATCCTTCAAATGAATATTTGAAAGTTTGATTGATCCTGTTTGTTGTTGGTCAGCCAATCTGCCATCAACCTGATCCATGATCTTTTCAACAATAGGTTGTACTTTTTCGCTTACTCTGTCAGCCAGCCTATCTAAATGCGCATCATCAAATGCATTAGAATTATTCGACCCTTGCAATTCATTTTTTACAAGCACCGTTAAATCGTTACGCACAAACTGATTATACATTAATTGTTTACGTGAGTCGCTAACTTCATTTATTTTCTTTTCGACCCATTCCAGGCTCAGGTTCATAATTGATCGCCACTTGATAATGTTGGATGTTTTGGAATTAGTTCCCAAACGATCAATCCGGTGCCGCAGTTCAAGCTGAAGAAAATTTAGAAAGGCCGGTTGATCAGGATAGAGATCATAATGCGTACTTATATACCGGATTGCATCCGCAGCATTATAGGCAAACAACTTGGTAAAAATGAAATTATAATACTGTTCTGCATAAGGCTCCTTTGGAAAATTAAGCAGGAAACTCTCTTGCTGATAAGGACCAATTACATAATTAAAATAAGGGATGAACGCTCCTTTTTTCCGGCTGTAATTATTTTCATACCCGGAAATCAGCATCATATTCCGGAATGCCATGCTATTCATCAGGAAGCTACGTATGGACATAGGATCAGGTATTTTTTAAACTTTCAAATAAAGCATTTTCTCCATGACCTTCATATTTCAGGAGGGTTCTAATATCAGAATGTTGTGTTATTTTTTGAATTACCGTCATAGGGACACCCTTTTCAAGCATCAAGGTTACAAAAGTACGCCTTGCCATGTGTGATGACATGAAATCATGTTTAGGCTGCCGGATCTGAACTTCTGTAACACCGCTAAAACGGATTATGCGAACGGGTGTATCAATCTTGACAAGCTTACCGATATCTTTTAAATATTCATTGAATTTCTGGTTAGAGATTTCCGGGAACAGGTAATTGAACTTTTTTAGTATTGGCAAAGCGTTCGCGATAAAACCGGTAAAGGGAACAATGGTATTCTTCTTTGTTTTAATAGAAACGAAGTTCCATTTCTTACCATCGAAATCATCTGGATTGAATCGCATGATGTCGGAGAAACGCTGGCCGGTAAAGCAGCCAAAGCAAAATAGATCACGCACTCTTTCAAGTTTTTGATTTTCGGAAAGATCAAAATTGAGAATTTTAAACAACTCATCCTCTGTTAGTGCTACAATTTCATTTTTACTTTTTCGCTTGATCTGGGTTTTGATCTTGGTAAATCCCGCCGCATTGCTGTGATATTTATTTTCATAAGCCCATTGCAAAAAAGATTTCAGCGTAGCACAATATTTGGCTATCGTGTCATTTAATAACCCCCTTTCTTCTTTATAAGGATTTTCTTTTCCTAAAAGGAATTTCTCATAATCATTGAAGAATGTCTGGTTAAAACTCTGGAAGGTTAATATAACTTTTTTGGTATCCTCATAATCATCCAGACTCTTAAAGATGGTCCGGTATTCTTTGAGTGTACCTTCTGTTAATACGCGTTGTTTTTTTATTTGAAAATCGGCTCTTGCCTTAGTAAGTGAATTTGCCTTTGCCGTAGTTTTACCATTGATAGCGGTGCTAAGCATTTTCTGAATTGCAGATAGATCCAATGCTGCCTGGTCATCATCCTTCAGTTTACTGAATTGTTTAAGAAGTGTATTAGATAAAGTATCCAGTTCGTTGTTTAATTCCAGGCTCCCACGGGTAGTGCTTTTATATTTGCCCTTCTTAAAGTCCCACTGTTCCGGTAATATCCGGAAGTTGGTCTTTATTTTAATTCTTGATCCTCTTTCAAATGTAAAAAACAGGTAAAGTGCGGTGGGCTTATCGTTTAAAATATTCTTTGGATATGGTTTATTACCAGCAGAACAGTCTGCGACAACTTGTTTTACTTTCTCTTTTGCTACCTCTTGTGAAAAGGGTTTGTCCAGATAATAATTGATGAATGCCATAGGTTCAAAGTTATGAGGAATCGAACCTATTTCGGACAGATTTCGGACAGATTTTCTTAATTTAGATAACTATTATTTTAGTTATATTTAACTTTTGAAATATTAAATTAGGTTAAGATCAGTTAGTTAAGTACATATATAAATTAAAAATAATTAAATAAAACAAGGCGGTTCGATTCCTGTCTTCCCGACGTAAAAAGTCCTTCAGCAATGAAGGACTTTTTCATTTTACAGACCCGGACCATCCGCGAACGCAGTCAGAGATAGTGTAGCAGAAGGGTCTTGGCTTTTTGCGGTATATTTATTTCATTGTTTCCAACCATTTTAGCATGCAGACAATTCCTTCTCCAGAGATCAGAACCGTAGCGGTAACCCGCTATGTGGCGCCATTGCGTGAGGGTGGTTCTTTACCTGCCATTGCCGAAGCCGATGATTCTTTTTTGTATGTGCTGAAATTCAGCGGTGCCGGACAAGGGGTAAAAGCCCTGATTGCAGAACTGATCGGAGGCGAAATTGCGAGGGCGCTGGGCCTGAAAGTACCCGAAATCGTTTTTGCTGAACTGGACACGGCTTTCGGACGTACGGAGCCGGATGAAGAGATCCAGGATCTGCTGAAAGCAAGTGTGGGCAAAAACCTGGGACTACATTATCTCTCCGGTGCCATCACTTTTGATCCCAATGTGACGGTGGTTGATCCGTTAACTGCCTCCAAAATTGTATGGTTGGATGCGTTGCTGATGAATGTAGACAGAACGGCCCGCAATACCAATATGCTGATCTGGAAAAAAGAATTGTGGCTGATAGATCATGGTGCGGCACTGTATTTTCACCATGCCTGGCAGGAATGGGCATCGTATGCGGCCAAACCTTTTGTACAGGTAAAAGACCATGTGCTGTTAGCGCGGGCTTCTGCACTGGAAGAGGTACAGGCGCAGGCAGTGCAGATACTTACGCCTGATCTGGTGAAAGCCATTGTAGCATTGGTGCCTGATGAGTGGTTATTGCCGGGAGATGAAAATATAACTGCCGAAGAGCGCAGAACCGTTTATGCTGAATTTCTGAATCAAAGAATAGCCTTATCACAGATATTTGTAAAAGAAGCCACACATGCCAGAGAATCACTTATTTGAGTATGCCATCATACGGATCGTACCCAGGGTGGAGCGCGAAGAGTTCTTCAATGTGGGGGTGGTACTCTTTTGTAAAAAACTGGATTTCCTGGAGGTAAAATATGTGTTGCCGGAAGAAAAAATCAGACTCTTCTGTGATATGTTGCAGATGGAAGAACTGAAAGAATATCTCTCCAGCTTTGAAAAGATCTGCAGGGGAACTGCTGATGGCGGCCCCATTGCTTTGCTGGATAAAGCGTCACGTTTCAGGTGGCTTACGGCAACCAGGAGTACGGTATTACAAACATCCAAAGTACATCCGGGTTTGTGCGATGACCCCGAACAGGCTTTGCAGCGGCTGTTTGATCAATTGGTTTTATAAATAGCGGCTGTTGGCCGGCTCAATCGATTAGAGATGCATAATATTTGTTGTATAGGACATATTACCCATGATAAAGTAGTTACCCCGGGTTCAGTTGTACACATGCCTGGTGGTACTTCGTTTTATTTTTCCAATGCCATCCGGCAGATGGATACGCACTACCAGTTGGTTACTGCGGTTGCTGCCCCGGAACTTCCTTATGTGACTGCTTTACGGAATGCAGGAATTGAGGTAACCGTATTTCCCAGTCAACAAACTGTTTTTTTTGAGAATATCTACTCACAGGATCAGGATAACCGTACACAGCGGGTATTACATAAATCAGATCCTTTTACAGTGGATCAGTTGGGAGAGGTAAAGGCAGAGATCTTTCACCTGGGGCCTTTACTGGCAGATGATATTCCTGTATCGCTGATCCGTGATCTGGCTTCGCGCGGAAAAGTATCGCTGGATGTACAGGGTTACCTGCGTGAAGTAAGAGAAGAGAATGTGTACCCGGTGGATTGGCTCGATAAAAAAGAAGCATTGCCTTTTATCAGTATTCTCAAGGCCAATGAAACCGAAATGGAGAAGTTGACAGGAACAAGTGATATACAGGACGGCATACAGAAATTAACAGCCTGGGGTGTTGCAGAAGTGATTATTACTTTGGGAAGCAAAGGTTCTGTGATTTATTGCGATGGAGAAACCTCTATTATTCCCGCCTATATACCGGAACAGGTAATTGACGCTACAGGTTGCGGCGATACCTATATGGCTGGTTATCTTTACCGGAGAACAAAAGGCGATTCAATAAAAGATGCGGGAAATTTTGCCGCCGCCATGGCCACCCGTAAAATTGAAGGGTCTGGCCCGTTCGAGGGCACAGAAAAAGATGTACAGGATGTGTTACAGCAGCGTGCTACGAAACTATTCACGTTCTGCTAAGTATTGTTATATGAAAGGTTTATGCCATTGTTTTGCTGGTACACTTATAATGCAGTGATCCACTTCCTGAAATCAATGGCACTTTCCTGGCTTACAATGATTTCTTCTGATAACGGAACCGTTAGTTCTACCAGTATTTTGATTTTATCATAAGACCGATAAGATTTCACAAAATCAATGTTGATGATGAATTTCCGGTTGGCCCGGTAAAATTTCTTCGGGTCCAGTTCTTCCTCCAGTTCTTTCAGGTTTTTATCTACGAGAAATTTTTTGCCATCTCTTGTTACAAGGAAACTGATCTTCTGTTCCGTATAAAAATAGGCCACTTCGTCAAGCAGGATACTTTGGAACTCGATCCCTTTTTTTACTACGATCCTTGATTTACGACTCGTATCTTTTTCGGAAAGAAATCGCAGGAGGTTTTCGTGGTTGTTAAGGAAATGGGTTTTTAATGTACGGTATTTGGCAATGGCTTTGGCCAGTTCCTGTTTATTGATAGGTTTTAACAGGTATTCGATACTGGTCTGCTCAAAAGCTTTGACCATGAAATTATCAAAAGCAGTGATAAAGATGATTGGAGAGGAAATTTTCACACGGTCAAATATGCTGAATGAGATCCCGTCTTTCAGATGAATATCCATAAAGATCAGATCCGGTGCAGGATTGGCCAGAAACCATGCCACAGATTCTTCTACGGTTTCCAGTGTGGCAATTACAGTAACCGGTTCACTGGTTAGCTGGATATGGTGAATAAGATTATCCAATGCTGTTTTTTCGTCTTCAATAATTACTGCTTTGATCATAACCTGTCAGGATTTAAGAATGGGTAATGTAACGGTGAACCATTCGGGGGTTTGCTGTATGCTGATATTTTTATGTACTATCAATGAATACCGTTCATTCAGATTGGACAATCCGATTTTGGATGATTGGATGTCAAATTTTTTAAAGTGGCGTGGGTTTATTACCGTGATAGCCTCTTCTGAAATGGTAATCTCTATGTCAAGGTTTTTCTTGTCGGAAAAATGATTATGCTTGATGGCATTTTCTATCAGGGTCTGTAAAGAAAGCGGGGGAATGAGATAATCTTCTACACTGATATTATCCATCCGGATAACCATACTTAAACCGGTCTGGTAACGGATTTTCAACAGATAAAAATAGTTACTGGCAAATTCAATCTCTTCTTTCAGTTGAATCAGGTCTTTTTCTTTATTCAAAAGGATATACCGGTACACTTTTGCGAGGGTATCGTTGAATAACCTGGCTTTTTCAGGATTCTGGCTGATGAGATAGGAAAGTGTATTCAGGGAATTAAAAATAAAGTGTGGGTCTATCTGGCTTTTCAGTGCATCCAGTTGAGCCTGTACTTTCAGTTTCTCACTTCGTTCTACTCTTACCAGGTCGGATTCCCGTTCCTTGTACAGGTAAACGATCTCATAAATGCTGCTGATCTGCAGGCTGATAACGGTGATGATGATCTGGCAGGCCAGGAGATCTCCTGCGCTAAAGATGTTATTGACAAAAAAACGGTTCCAGAGTGTCAGGAGTATAAATGAAAAGCCCCAGCTGATTACCAGCGGAATAGCAAACCGGAGGGGGATCCGGATGTATAATTCCTTGATGGCGTATAAATAATGCCTGAGGGTCCGGTGTGCAAAAGCACTGCCCTGCCATATGCAAAAGGAAATCCCTGTAAAATACAGATAATGAAGCGATAAGCTATTCATACTGCCACCCGTAATGAATAAAAAACCTGACAGGTGAAAGATCAATATACCCGTGAGGGGGATGCCTATCCATTTAAACAGGGTATCGTTAACAGGTTGCAGGAGCGTGTTCATTAACAGTAGTTGGTCTATATATAAGACAGTACGAAAGCCGGAAGTTCGAATTCATTCGTAGCTTTTTTTTACCGTTCACATAATTTCACAAGCTTTTCGTATTTGCCAACTTTGTATCAACGGAATTTTTGGAAAAACGGATCCTGTTAGCTGCGTTACTTTTCTTAAGAAATTGATAATACAGAAAAAAATCAGTTCTTGATTTGGCTGTTTCGGTTCAAAAAATTCATGCTTCGGTTATTTATTGACCTCTTCTCCTCCGGCTCAATTTACTTTTCTTGTCTGATTGATTCTGTGCATCCATAAAAAGAAACAGGGCACAGCTTTTTTAAACATTTTCAAATTATCTATTACAATGAGAAGACTTACAATGCTACTCGTGTGCATGGTACTGGCCGTCAGTCAGTTATTTGCACAAAACCGTACCGTAAAAGGGAAGGTTACCGATGACAAAGGCATACCTATTGCCAATGCATCTATCGTGGTAAAAGGTACTACTACCGGTACCAATACAGATGCAGAAGGTAATTTTACCCTGACCGTGGCAGCAGCTGCCCGATCAATCGTTGTTTCTTCGCTGAATTTTGCACAGCAGGAATTGTCTATTACCGGGAAAACAAGTATTACCGTTTCGCTGAAACCGGCAACTGCGAGTCTGGATGATGTGGTAGTGATCGCTTACGGTACACAAAGTCGTGTGAGAACAACCGGTTCTTCCACCCGTCTGAATGGTGCAGAGTTTGCGAACCAGCCGTTAAGTTCCGTAGATGCGATGCTGCAGGGTAAATCCGCGGGTCTGCAGTCTGTGGCAGCTTCCGGTCAGCCGGGTTCTTTAACACAGATCCGGATCCGTGGTATCGGTTCTATTTCTGCCAGCTCCTCTCCGTTATTTATTATTGATGGGATCCCGGTTGCTACAGGAGATGGATCGCAGGTACTTACCAGCAGTAACCTGCTCGCGGGTCTGAACCCCAATGATATTGAAGATCTGACCGTGTTGAAAGATGCGGCAGCAACTTCTATCTATGGTTCAAGGGCTGCGAATGGTGTAGTACTGATCACTACTAAAAACGGTAAAGCCGGAAAAGCAAAGTATAATGTTACCACTGAAGTAGGTAGCAACGATGTGGCATATTTCCCAGACATGGCCCAGCCACTTAATAAAGCAGATTCCAGAGCTTTGACCATTGAAGGATTGAGAAATGTGGGTGCTACCCAGGCAGATATCGACCAGATACTGGCTCAGTATGGATACAACTCAACTGCTAACTATAACTGGCTTGATCTGGTTCGCAGAAAAGGTATCCAGCAGCAGGCGAATGTGTCTGTATCGGGTGGCAGTAACGGAACTACTTTTTATGCATCAGGAGGATATTTCCGCCAGCAATCGCCGGTAATCGGCTCTGAGTTCAAAAGATATTCCGGAACACTGAAAGGTACTTTCAAGGCATCGGAAAAACTGAGCTTTAACGCGGGTGCCAATGTAAGTACATTTAACCAGATCGGCGAATCAGAGGGTAGTAGTTTCCGTAACCCTATCATTGATGCGCTGGCATTGCGTCCGTCTCAGGAAGCCTATAAAGCAGATGGCACACCTGAGTACTCCAGAACCATTTTTGAGCAGTTGTATAATCCGCTGGCCATAAATATGTACGATAAAAAGAATAACAATACCAGCAAAGTATTGGCCAATATCGGTTTGCTGTATAAGATCATTCCATCTCTGAATTTCAAAGCCAATTATGGTCTTGATTATTCAAGCATTGAAGAAACACAATACAACAACCCTTTCTTTGGTGATTCCAGAGCCCCTACCAATGGTTATTTCTCTGCGGCTTACCGCCGGATTTTTAACTATGTATTTTCAACTACTGTTGACTATAACAAAAGATTCTTTGATAACAAACTTGATGTGAACCTGCTGGTGGGTCATGAGAACCAGAAAACGGTTAATACAAATATATTCACAAGTGGTACGGGAGTTCCTTTAACCACTTCTATCACTTATCCGAATGTATCTGTACCTACTTCAACCCAGCCGATTGCACAGACGGATAACAGTATCGAGTCTTACCTGTCAAGGGCTTTATTAACCTATGATAACAGGTTTAACCTGAGCTTAAGCTTCCGCCGTGATGGTTCTTCCCGTTTTGCAGAAGGACGTCGTTGGGGTAGTTTCTGGTCTGTGGGCGGATCATGGAATATTGATCGTGAGAAATTCTTTGAATCGGTAACCGCCTTCTCTTACCTGAAACTGAGAGGTTCTTACGGAACATCCGGTAACAATACATTTGGCGATTATGCGGCACGGCCTACTTATACATTCGGTAACACAACAGGTGCTGCCAATGGTATTGGAGCATCAGGTACTTATAATGGACAGCCAGCCAGTGCGCCTGCTAACGTAGGTAATCCAACCCTGACATGGGAAAAGAATAAATCTTTTGAAGTTGGTATTGAAGCAGGGATCCTTAAAAACCGGATCACTTTTGATGCGGGTTACTACTACCGTAAAACCTATGACCTGCTGCTGAATGAGCCGCTTTCTTCTACTGCCGGTTTCCAGTCTTTTGGTAACAACGTAGGCTCCATGGAGAACAGAGGTTTTGAGGTTACCATGAACTTTGTACCGGTACAAACCAAAGATTTCCGTTGGGATATCGGTTTCAATGCAGCATGGAATAAGAACAAGATTCTTTCTCTGTCAGCATCCGGTGCAGATATTCTGGCTGCTGCCAGTCAGATCAGGAGAGTGGGTAGAGACTTCCAGTCTATTTATGTAAGATCATGGGCAGGAGCAGACCCGGCCACCGGTAATCCGCTCTGGTATGTAGATGAAACCAAAGGCGCTACTACCAGTAATGTGAGTAATGCTTTAAGGGGTATTGTAGGTTCTGCGTCGCCCAAAGGTTTTGGCGGAGCCAATACTTCCCTGAAGTATAAAAACTTCTCAGTAGCGGCTAATTTCTACTTCCAGTATGGCAACCTGCTGAATGATAACTGGGGCTTTATTTATACCAGCGATGGAGCACTGCCTAACCTGAACAAAAATCAGAAACAATTGAGAAGATGGCAGAAACCAGGCGATATCACGGATATTCCGCGTTATGATTTCAATAACGCTACCGCCTCTAATGCCAACTCTACCCGTTATTTCTACAAAGGAGATTTCATCAGATTACGTAGTCTGACAGTATCTTATGAACTGCCGGCCGTATTGCTGAAAAAATGGGATATCACCGGTTTAAGTTTTTATGTAAGGGGTAATAATATCTGGACCAAAACATACGATCCGAATATTGCCATGGATCCGGAACAGCCTATCAATGGTTTAGCCAACAACCAGTTCTTTATTCCTAAATCTTACACAGTAGGTGTTAACCTTACTTTCTAAACTAAAAATGACAATGAAGATGAAAAAAATCATTTATATCCTCACTTTTACTGCAGGCAGTTACCTGGTAACCGGCTGTAAGAAAAGTTACCTGGAG
>SCVK01000132.1 GCA_004297075.1 Chitinophagaceae bacterium | reverse complement strand
CTGTCTTTGCTTAATGTTACTTCCTGAGCCACATAGTGAGTTCTTCTCTTTGCGCTACGTTGCTGGGAATGTCTGCGTTTAGGATTCGGCATATCTCGAAATTTATAGTATCAAAAAAAAATTAATCCAGGTTTTTAAATTTATCAAGGCCTTTCCAGACAGTGGTGCCACTCTCTTTCCGGGTCTCTTCTTCCATTTTCTTCAGCTTCTCCAGTACCTCTTTGTTGCATTTAGGCCCTCCCATCTCTTCCTTGCTGCACATTTTCTGCAGCGGAACACTGAGGTTAACGAACTCATAGATCCAGTCGGCCAGGTGTAAATGGCTTTCTCCGCGGCTGATATAATATACATCCGGGTCTTCTTCCTGTTCGTTCATCTCGTCGGGATTCTCCACCATTTTTACAATGATATTGAACTCGTCCCAAAGCTGCATGGGCAGTGTGTTTCCACATCTGTCGCAGGCTGCATTCACGCTCCCGTCGATATCGAATTTGAGCTGCATAAAGCCATTGTTCTTTTCAAGGCTCAGCTTTACATCAGCCACACAATTCGTAAAATCCTGCTCCCCGTAGGGTATAAAGAACTTGTCCTCGATCCGGTATTCGTAAACATGTACCCCCGGCTTCAAACCCACAAATGCTATCTCAAATTCCCGCCGCTGATTCATAACCGTTTTTTAAGGGCTTGCAAAGGTACGCCAAAACGCCCGAAACGCCAAAGGAAAATTGAATCCGGGCCAATCACCGGTCCACCGGCAATGATAGGCTATTTTGCAGCATATTTGCAGTTATGAAACAAAAGGGGGCAATTTCTACCTGGCAATGGGTGAAACTGGGCATATTGTTTTGTATTTCACTGATTATCAGTCTATTTTCTATTTTTCCGCACCAGGTGGAAACAATCTATGCCACCGGTTTTTATCCCGGACTGGCTTCTACGCTGCGCACCCTTACCCGTTGGATCCCTTTCAGTATCGGTGATTTATTATATGCCTGGCTGGTGATATTGCTGCTGATCGGGTTGATACGGATGATCCGCCTGCTGTACCGGCGGGAGCTGACCCAGGCCCGGCTGGTGCACTTGGGCTATGGGTTTACCAAAACCATGCTTTGGGTCTATATCGTGTTTAAACTGATGTGGGGACTCAACTATAACCGGCTGGGCATTGCCTACCAACTCCGGCTCTCCAAACAGGATTATTCCAAAGAAGAAGTGACCCAACTGGCACAGGCATTAATCGAAAAGCTGAATGAATGCCGGCGCCAGATCTCCGATACAGTGTTACCCGCCCCGCCGCTGGATACCCTGTACCGCGAAGCCTACCGTTCGTATGAAGCCGCTTCCTACCAGTATGAATTCCTGAATTACCGGAACCGTTCTGTGAAAGCGAGCCTGTTTAACAGTGTGGCAGATTATATGGGATTTACAGGTTATTATAATCCTTTTACAGGGGAGGCACAGTTGCGCACAGATGTACCGCGGGTATTGATACCGTATATTACCTGTCATGAAATGGCCCACCAACTGGGGTATGCCAGTGAGAGCGAAGCCAATTTTGTGGGGTACCTGGCCGCTGCCGCGTCTAAAGATGTATATGTGCGTTATTCGGTGTACCTTGATCT
>SCVK01000131.1 GCA_004297075.1 Chitinophagaceae bacterium | reverse complement strand
ACATACTTGCCGATATAGGGAACGAGGTTATAATTATTGATCGGGTTCTTTACCTCCCAACGCCAGGTAAGTGTACCGTTGCTGAAACTTTTGGAGTTGATGAGCCGCCCATTGGCCACTGCTACCAGTGTATCCGGAACCGTGATCAGCATGGTGGCGCCATTATCGGGTTCATCGCTCTGGTGATCTTTGCAGGGGTACCAGACACTGGCGCCCAGTCCCTGGCAGGCCACCGTCATCCAGGGTCTGCCCTTGGCGTCTTTCTGAAAGATCCAGCCACCATCCCAGGGGGCACGTTTAGCCACTTTGGGGTTACCCTCATAGGCCAGGGCCAATTTCTGCGTACTTCCTTTGGCCAGGTTTACGGGTATATCAAGATAATATACATTGCCATCGCGGGTATAATTCAGTCGGGTATCGCCCAGATAGGCTTTGGTCAGTAACATAGGCTCCTGCAGGTCTATCTGCATCCGTTTACCCGGACGCAACACTTTAAACAGCATATCTACTTTACCCTTGATCGTTCTTTTATCAAAATCAGGTGATACTGCAATACTGTAATGCAACACATCCCACCAGGTACGGTTTTCGTTCAAACTGCCCCGCAGGGTATCGGCACGGGTAAATTCTTCTTTATTTTCACCCAACTGGGCCTTGGTTATGCCCAAACTTCCTATACTGAGCAAGAGCAGTAAGCTGAATTTTGTCATCATTGTTTAAAATTATGATATTCGGGCAGCATGAATGCCAATAAAAAGATAATTCAGTCTCCCGTTTACAAACATATCATTCCTTCGCGGTATTTCTGTTGGATGTTGCTGGCTTTTGTTTTTACGGCCTGTGAGCAAAAACAGCCAGACAAACACCAGGTGTTTTATTACAACGAATCCACCGGCATTGCCACACTGGATCCGGCATTTGCCAAAAACCAGTCCATCATGTGGCCCGTGCACCAGTTGTATAATACATTGGTGGAGATTGACAGTGGACTGAATATCGTTCCCTCATTGGCCCAAAGCTGGGAGGTTAGTGAAGACCGGCTCCGGTACACGTTTCATCTCCGGCAGGGCATTTATTTTCACGATAATGAAGCTTTTCCGGGATGGAAGGGAAGACAACTCACTGCCACCGATGTGGCATACAGCCTGCAACGCATTATTGATAAAAATACCGCCAGCAGTGGTGCCTGGATCTTTAATAACCGGATAGATACCACGCAGGGATTTACAGCTGTGAATGACTCTACTTTTCAGTTGCAGTTATTGCGGCCCTTTCATCCCATTCTCGGTATTCTGAGTATGCAGTATTGCAGTATTGTTCCGAGAGAAGTGGTTGAAAAATATGGCAAGGATTTTCGCCGGCATCCCTGTGGTACCGGGCCTTTCCAGTTTCATTCCTGGGATGAGGGAGAGGCCCTGATCCTGCATAAAAATGAACGGTACTGGGAGAAAGACAGTGCCGGCAACCGTTTACCGTATCTCGATGCCGTAAAGATCAGTTTCTTCGATAACAAAGCCACTGAATTTCTGCAGTTCCGCCAGGGCGGTTTGAGTTTTGTGAATGATATCGATCCTTCTTTCAAAGATGAATTACTAACTAAAAAAGGAGAGCTGCGCCGGCAATGGGAGGGGAAACTACAGCTGAAAAAACATCCCTATCTCAACACAGAATATTTCGGCATACTGGTAGATGAAAATAATCCACTCGTAAAAAACAGTGCCAATGGTAACCTGCTGGTTCGCCGCGCCATGAACCATGCCATTAACCGGCAGCAGTTGATGATGTATATGCGTAATTCCATCGGCATTCCCGCCGAAGCGGGTTTTGTACCGGGCGGTTTACCCTCGCGCAATACGGAAATGGTGAAGGGCTATCCATACGATCCGGCCAAAGCCAAACAGTTGCTCAAACAAGCCGGTTTCCCCGATGGGAAAGGATTACCCACGGTGAAACTGCTAACGATCAATATTTATGCGGATATCGCCAGTTTTGTGGCGCGGCAGCTGGAAGAAGTGGGTATTCCGGTGCAGGTTGAAGTGATACAGAAAAGTTTATTGCTGGAGCAGACCGCCAAATCGCAGGCGCAGTTTTTCCGGGGCAGCTGGATAGCCGATTATCCCGATGCGGAGAATTATATGGCCATGTTCTACAGTAAAAATCCCGCACCACCCAATTATACCCGCTACAAAAACCCGGCTTTCGATCTCCTCTACGAGAAAGCGCTACTCGAAAACAATGACTCTCTCCGTTACCAGCTTTACCGGCAAATGGATCAGCTCGTCATTAACGATGCACCCGTTATTCCCATCTGGTACGATATGGCCATTCACCTGGTACAACCGAATGTGCAGGGCTTTTACCCGAATGCGCTGAATCTGCTCGAACTAAGGAGGACGAGATTAGCGGATTAGCGGATGGCGGATTGCTTTGCCATTGTTGATAGGCGAGTATATTTTCTACTCGGGGCTAAAGCCCCAATAAGAAACTTATATGTTTCCCGTAACCACGCTCTGAAGAGCGTGGCAATTCTTCTTTTTTTGCCCCGCTCTTCAGAGCGGGTGAAACATCATCTTACAAATTTTTTCCGGGACTTTAGTCCCGAGTAATTCTTCCATTAATCCGTCAATCGCGCATAGCGCTATCCTTTCTTGAGTTTGTCTTTAAACACTTTCTCAAACTTCTCCAGTTTCGGCGCAATCACAAAACGGCAATAGCCCTGGTTCTGGTTACTGTTATAATAATTCTGGTGATAATTCTCGGCCGGGTAAAAATTCTTGAAAGGTTCAATATCGGTTACAATGGGTTTGTCCCAGGCACCGCTCTTATCCAGTTTGGCCTTGTATTCTGTGGCTTTTTTTCTTTGCTCTTCGTTGTGGTAATAGATCACACTGCGGTATTGCGGGCCCACATCATTGCCTTGCTGGTCGCGGGTGGTGGGGTCGTGGGTTTTCCAGAATACTTCCAGC
>SCVK01000130.1 GCA_004297075.1 Chitinophagaceae bacterium | reverse complement strand
GTTATTAACACTGTTTTGTATTTGTTGATAATAATAACTTTTGACTGAGAACCCCGCTGGGTAGATTTGTAACATGATGAAAAGAATGCTGATCCTGCTTTCGGTTGTATTACTACTGGCCAGTTCCTGCCACCGCAAACGGGTACCGGCTTCTTCGGAAGAAGTGAGCGGCACAGAAACCGGCATGGCTTCTTTTTATGCAGAAAGTTATAATGGCCGTAAAACAGCCAACGGAGAGATCTATAACTCTTCCAAACTAACGGCTGCACATAAAAAACTTCCTTTTGGTACCAGGGTAAAAGTGACCAATCTCTCCAACGGCAAATCAGTAAAAGTGCGCATCAACGACCGCGGCCCCTTTGTGGCCGGCCGCATCATCGACCTCACCCGCAGCGCCGCCCGTAAAATTGATATGGTGAATGCGGGGGTGGTGAGGGTGAGGATCAGGTATTGAATGTCGAATATCGAACAAGGAACGCCGAATACCGATTGGAGTGATACTTCGGCGTTCGAAATTTTCCTTCTCCTTTCTCCCGTCCTTACAATTTCGTCCGTAAAAATTATAAGATGCATGCTGAGTGGGGAGGATTGTTTATTGAATGTCGAATATTGAACAAGGAACGCCGAATATCGATCGGAGTGATACTTCGGCGTTCGAAATTCCCTGTTCGATATTCGATATTCACCCCTCCTTTCTCTCTCTCACCACCATCACCCTCTCCTTCCCCAATACCCGATACCCATAATCATAGCAGAAAAAAACAGGGTGCCCTTTCCGGTTGGGTAACTGGTGGGTGAAATAGTGAAAGCTGAAACCTTTTCGCTGTAATAACTCGCGTGAGATCCTCGTAAGGGGTTTGGTAGCCGGTAGCAGATTTTCGAGGATATGCCGGTTTCGCCGCAGGCTGTGGTTGATATTGCGCATACAGTTGTTGCCATCACTGTGTAAGGTATTGTGATGGGTGTTACGGCAATAATCGTTGCAGAATTTTTTGTCGGTTCTGCCATGCAGGGTTGCCTGGCAGGTAAGACAGTGTTTGACAGCAGTGATCATGGTGTGCAGGATTAATGGTACAGACCTTGATCACTAAAATAGGGATGGAAGAGCTAAGGCTGAAGCGTATTAATACGCTTTACAACAGGTTTTTTCGCTGTATTCAGGATTGGTGTTGGCTGATCACCTGTTGCAACTGGTTAGCGGCAACAACCCCTGATTGTCTCCAAACGGGTTGCCCGTTTTTGAAAAGGATCAGCGTAGGCACCCCCTGGATCTGAAACTGGGAAGCCATGGCAGGGTTCTTGTCTACATCCATTTTCAGGATGGTGGCATTGTTGCCTACTTTGGTTTTCAGGTCTTTTAAAATGGGGGCCATCATTTTACAGGGGCCGCACCACTCTGCAAAAAAATCTACCAGTACCAGTTTCTCTTTGTTCAATATGTCTGAAAATGCTGTCATATCAGGATTGTTTAGTGGGTTCTTTTTCGATGGCGCACTGGCCGCCATAACAGTTGCCGGAGGCACAGCCAAACGCAAATAAACCCATGGAGGCAAAATAAATACCCGGTATTAACCAGAGCCATTCACGGTCAATAATACCCTGCACCACCACATATAAACCCATGGCCAGGTATAAAGCCCTTCTGAACGACCAACCTGTGAGTATTCTGTTTTTCATATTAATTCAGTTTGTTTTGCAGGCCGGCCCATCCGCCGCCGTTATATACTTCTGCATAACCATTGGCCTGCAGCATCTGTTTGGCCGCACCGCTACGCATACCCGATGCACAACAGGTGATCACCGGCTGGTTCTTTTTGATCTTCGATAACTGTTTTTGCAGGTTATCTAATGGTATGTTCACAGAACCTTTGATATGTCCGCCATTAAATTCAGCCGGTGTTCTTACATCAATGATCTGTGCGCCTTTTTTCATCAGTTCGGCATAATCTGTTGCCGGACCCATGCCCAGCAGGCTTTTTAAAGCGTCTAACATGTATCGGAATTTAGTTTAGTTGCGCTACGGTTTCTTTTTTGTTGGAGAAGATGGATACGCCATTATAGTTCACATCCCAGGTAACGGGCATGATTTTCTTGAGCATATTACTTACTCCGCAATATTTTTCCTGCGAATCGGTTACGGCCTGTAAAGCAGCATCACGGTATTCGGCAGGTCCTTTGAAATCGTATACCAGGTGAATGGCTGTATACTCGATCGGTGCCTGTTTGCTGATCTCGCCAGACACTTTCATATCAAAATCGGTTACTTCCTTACCCGCTTTTCGCAGCATGGCCACTACATCCATTCCCGTACAGCCCGATAAGGCTGAAAGAATGAAAGGTTTGGGAATCGGTCCCTGGTCTTCACCACCCACTCTTTCCGGTGCATCCATAACAATGGTATGACCGTTAACCAATGCGTTGAACTGCATTTTGCCCATCCATTGGGTTTCAATTTCGTGTGTCATCTGGTTTCTTTTTTGGTAGGAGTAAATAATCGGTTGGTGTTAATACCGAATGGCAGATACAAAAGACAGAATCCCAGCATACTGGTAATGATCATTGCCAGACCCAGGATAACGGCACTGATAGCCAGTGCTTCGGTAACCGAATCGGTAAAATACAGGATGGTAAATACAATGGCTGCCAGTAATAAACGAATCACCCTGTCTGTAACGCCCACATTCATCTTCATAGTTGTATCTCTTTTACGATACAAAATTACTAGCTGTGCCTGGGGCTATCTGTGACAAATGTTACATATCGCCCAGTAACCGTACCTGGTTACGGTAGAGGAGCAGTTTTTTCTGGTTCTCCAGTTTTTTGAGCAGGCGTGAAATCACTACCCGGGAAGTGGCCAGTTCGGTGGCTATCTGCTCATGCGATAAGTTGAGCAGCGGCGAACCGGTAATCTTTACTTTTTCTTTGAGATAGCGCACCAACCGCTCATCCAGCTGCTGAAAAGCGATCTGGTCTACCGTCTGCAATAGTTCATGAAACCGGAAATGGATGGTTCGCATCACAAAACTTTTCCAGGTAGGGTATTTAACGATCCACTGGTCCATCACGGTGATGGGCAGGAACAGGATCTC
>SCVK01000129.1 GCA_004297075.1 Chitinophagaceae bacterium | reverse complement strand
GAAGAAGCGCAGGAAAATATCGGGGAAGATGTGAGCGTAAAATTATTCCAGTACCTCGAGCGGGGTATCACCAATGGTTCGCATACAGTACCGGCCATTGGTTTGCCACCGGTAGAGAATGCACACCGCATCCTGCATATACACCATAATATTCCCGGTGTATTGAGTGCCATTAATACGGCGCTATCCAAAAACAATATCAATATCCTCGGCCAATACCTCAAAACCAATGACGCCATCGGTTATGTGGTACTTGATGTAGACAAAAAACTCTCCAAGCAGGCGGTGGCTTTGCTGAAAGAAGTGAAGTCTACCATTAAAGTCAGGATGCTGTATTAGGTTTAACGGATTAGCGGATTGTAAAGAGCCATCCAAATTCGTTACGCCTATTTTTTGGGAAACCTCTGTGCAACTCCCTATCTCTGTGGCTCTGTGTTGAAAAAAATACTGCTGTGGTCGTCAGACCAATAGCAGCAAGAGAATCCTTAAATCCGCCAATCATCTCTCCAATGCGGCCAATATTTTTCTACCCCTGCTTTTGAAAGCGGGGGTTTCTGTATCCCATCTCTCTTCAATGATCAGTTTCAGTTCCCCTTTGATCTCGGGGTAGGTTTTTGATAGATTGAACAGCGTGGTTAAGGAAAAAGCTTTAATGGCGGCAGGAGTGGAGGGTGTTTCGATGAATCCAAAACAGGCATTCATTACTTCGCCGTGAAATTTTTCCGGGATCTCTATCTTTTCCAGGATGCGCACGGCATTTCGGATAAGAGCGGGATGACTATCTTTTTTCTGCAAACAGTCTATCAGGTCTTTGAGATAGGGTTGAATCATCTCGGGTTTCTGTAAAGCCGCCCAACTAACACTCCAGGCTGCCCGCTGCGCTACACGATATTCCTTACTCAGAAAACATTGCATCAATTCTTTGAAATGCGCTTTTGAAAGGTTGGCATAAGCAGCTATCCGTAAAGCCTGTGAACGGGAATGTTCTTGTAAAAGTTCTTCGCGGATGTTCATGGTACTGTTGTTAATCAGTGCTGTATTGTATTGTTTGCCATTATGAATTGCCTGCCAAAACATTCGTCATCCGGCGTATTTGATTCGCGGATTAGCGGATGACGGATTGGCGGATTTTTTTGAAGCAGGCTCTCCGCTTTTTTGGCCGCCTCCTTTGCTGTTGTTGTTAGCCTGACCAACAATATTGGTGATCCAGCCATATTGGTCAGGTAACCAATAGCAGTTCGTCGGATAAAAATAAAGATTATCTGGATGTAAAATGATCAACCCGGAGATCATCTATCCAAAAGGTAACACCAAATGGATTCCAGGCATATACTTTTACAATATCCTCCGACTGAATGGGTGTATCAGGTTGATAGAAAAAACTGATTAGCTGCCATTCATTGGTAACGCCACCAAAAAGGGAAGACTTTCCTTCTTTGGTTCGCAGCTTGTTATGTATCCGTATAGACTGCCACAATACCGGTTTTCCTGCACGTTCGGTTTGAATAACGATTTTTCCCATACGGTAATGATTTTCCCTTGAGCCTACTCTTGCCCAGCAACTGACTTTCAGGTAGTCTCCCTTTATCCATCTCTGTGATAAAGTAGCCTGGGTTATATCATTGAATTCATTCCTTTGTGTAAAAAAAGCAGATTTTGTTCCCTGCATTTTTATAATTGAATCTTTTGGATGATTGCTTATCGAGTCAAAATCCTGGGCCATTATTTGTGCAACATATTTCAGGCTTGCAGGCCCAGGCTGGGGCTGATTCAGGTCGAAAGCCAGTATAGCTGACGAATCTGTGCGTAAACGGAAAAGCATTTCTTTGTTAAACTGCCAGGTAGCATCTTCTGAAATAAAATTGCCCGTTTGCATCTGCCATGTTCGTAGTAGATTCAGGTATACACTGAAGAAGAGAATTATGCCAATCATTAATTGCATTATTTTTCTTTCCCGTAGTAGCTGGTCAACACCTACTGCCAACGGAATGGCCAGCAGTGCATAGGTTTCAACCATTGGTCTGCTTCCCAGTCCGCCATTGTAGTACCATTCTTTCCAGCTATATGTCAGAAAAATATGGAAGCAGAGATACAGTAGAATTCCCATGGTAAAAGGGTTCCTGCTTTTGTATGATTTGGCCAGGTATACAAGCGGAATAATCATGAAGGGGGTATATACAAGCCATCCGTTTTTAAAGGAAAAAAATCCCTCCCGGATATGTGGGTGCAAAAAATCAAATCCCTCGCCGGGGTAGGTATCATATAACCAATGACCGCTCACTGTTTTCCAGTAAAATAGTTGCGGGAAAATAACCAGCAAACAAACCAATAACGCGGATAGTATTTTTGAATAGTGCTGCCGAATAAATTGTATTCTGGTTGGCAAGTCTTTAAGCCGGAATAAACCAAACAACACAGGGATTACTGCAATAGGAATATCGGTGACCCGGGTTACTGCAATCAATCCCATCGACCCTCCAATTGCGATGGCGAAAAAAAAGGTGGGCTGTTCATAAAACCGGTAAGTACAGTATAACAAACAGCTAAAGAGAAAGAACAGATAAGGATGCGATAAACCTGGATTACAAACCGTGAAATAAAGCAGATTGCTGCCTGAAAAAAGAAGCAATAAACTGTACAACGCTTTTTTTTGTGTAACAAAATTTGCCAGCAAACGCAACAGTAACAATAGTCCGATGAGCACATAAACCATGGAACTCAGATACACGGCCATTGCATAAGGAGGTGAATAGCCATTTCCTTGTATCAACAAATGGGTTACCCAAAAAAATGGAAACTGTAGGGCAGCTACACCATAATAATATTTCAGTACCCGGTTTCCATTGGGGGCATCTGGGGCTTCTTCGATCCTGTTTTTGGAGTTAGTTGTTTTTACTGGTAAATGATATTCAGCAGATTTTGCTTCATAGGTTTTGCGCAGATCGCGGATATCTTTATTGATGAAACAAGCAACAAGATAACTATTATAGCCCCATTGATCTCCCCGTTGTAACACAGTTTTATCCCAGCCAATGGTGAAAAGAAATACCAGGTATACTGCCATTATCAGCGTCAATAACAGTTTGGTATATTTTCCTTTACTCAACATATGATCAACCCAACTTTATGATGCTTCTGCGCGATATTGTTCGCTACGCTGTTATTGGTAGCCCGACCAACAATGGCCCGTAAATCCGCTAATCCGTCATCCGCCAATGCGCAAATCCCTTCAGAACTGCGCCTTGATCTTCCTGATCTCTTCCGCATCCACAAAATCCAGATCAAAGTCCTCCGGTATTTTTTCATTGCGGTATTGAGAGGTAGAGCGGATCCGGATCCGGGCACTGGTATGCACTTCAGTTACTCCTGCGGTGTGGATGATGGATGCCACATTCGAGCTGTTTAATCCACTGCCGGGCAAGATAATGATGCGGTCACTGGCCTGCTCCACCAATTGTTTTACCAGCGCCAATCCCTCCATTACTTTAGGTTCCTGGCCACTGGTGAGAATGCGGTTACAACCACAGGCAATGATGGTTTCCAATGCTTCCAGCGGATCTTTGCATCTGTCAAAAGCCCGGTGAAACGTCACTTCCAGCGGGTAAGCGGCTTCTGTGAGGCGGGCGGTATTTTCCCGGTCTATGGTACCATCCTGGTTCAGCAAACCAAACACAACACCTTCAAATCCCAATTCCTTACACAGCAGCATATCCTTGCGGATGATCCCGATCTCATCAGCAGAATGAAAATAATCTCCGCCTCTCGGTCGGATCATCGGGAATACCGGAATGCTGATCTGCTCCCTCACTGTTTTCAGGTAACCGTAAGAAGGGGTGGTACCACCATTGGCATAATTCTCACATAATTCAATTCTGTCGGCACCGGCTTTTTCGGCAGCAATGGCTGTGGCCGTGTTAAACACACATATTTCGAGCAGCATTTGTCGTATTTCTGTTTGTTGTTAGAGGATGTATTTCCCGTTTACCATAAAGTTTTTGTTATCGGCATAACACACCGCAAAACTGAAACCTTTCTGTATGCAGAACCCGCCGTATTCGCCTTTTTTATTGATGGCGATAAATCCCACCTGGATCTCTTTGGCTTTCTGGCTGCCTTTGATTTTGATGATGCGTTCAACCGCTTTTTTACAGGCATTTTCGGGTGAGAGTCCCTGGCGCATCAGTTCCACCACCAGGTGCGAACCACAGATGCGGATCACATCTTCACCCTGTCCGGTTGCGGTGGCAGCGCCTATCTCATTGTCTACAAATAATCCCGCACCGATGATGGGCGAATCGCCCAAACGGCCGCGCATTTTAAAACCCATACCACTGGTGGTGCAGCTACCGCTCAGGTTGCCATTGGCATCCATGGCCACCATGCCAATGGTATCGTGGTTCCAGTCGCCATTGTCCAAACGGGCAGGTGCAAAAGCGGTCTGGTTTTTACTGTTCTCGATATTGATCACAGGTTTGTATTCGCTTTTCTGTAACCATTGCTGATACGCTTTTTGTGCATCGGGCGATAAGGCAGGCGACTCTAACGGAAACCCTTCTGCCACGGCAAACTGCTGCGCACCAGACCCTACCAGCATTACATGCGGTGTTTTTTCCATTACCCTGCGTGCAACAGATACCGGATGTTTGATGCGTTCGAGAAACGCCACACTGCCGCAATTGGCGTGTTCATCCATGATACAGGAATCCAGGGTAACATAACCATCGCGGTCGGGATTGGCGCCCAGGCCTACACAACAGTTCAAAGAAGATTCGGTTACCATTACCCCTTTTTCTACCGCATCCAGCGCACGGCCTCCATTGCGTAATACTTCCCAGGCCGCTGCATTGGCGGCAATACCGGTATCCCAGGTAGAGATCACGATGGGTTTACGTGTTGGACCGGCAGCTTTGAACCCGGCAAAAGAAAAAGCACCCAGTCCCAAAGAACCTAATTGCAGAAATCGTCTTCTGTGCAGCATGTAGTCAGTTTATAGGTTGGAAAAATCAGCGGTGAAAATAATTGAATCGCTTCAATTATTCGTGCATGATCAGCTTTTGTATCATCTCTTCGCTCGCAGCATCGGCATAAACGCCGTAGGCACTGATCAATATGCCTTTTTTGGTTCCGTCCTTGGATTGGATGGCATACAATACACTGGAATCATCCGGATCCGTATTGGCTTCAAAGCGATGGTGTTCCACGATCTCAAATTCGGCAGGGGAGAGCTGCGTGCCGGTGAGTTTACATTGGAGTGTATCAAAAGCAAGGGAGAAGTCGGTGGTAAATCCCCTTTGTTTCAGATCATTCACGGCTTCTACCAGGTTTTCGTATACCGGCATAAAAATAAGTTTGCTTAAAGTTACTGAATTAAAAAATAACCAGTGGATGACTTACCTGCCGCAACCCGTTTTTATGCAGCGTGTAATAGTAGATTCCTTTCTGCAGCAAGGGCAGCTGTAAACGGTTCAGGAAACCATCTACTTTATATTCGAAGACTTTGCGTCCGAACAGATCAAAGAGTTGAAAGATAACCGCATCCGTTTCTGCCGAGAGCAGTTGCAGGGTGCCACCCTGTTTTACCGGATTGGGAAATACATACCATGACTGATCGCCAAACTGGATCACGTTTTCCGGTTGCGTATAATACAGCTGCCCGTTTTGCAATTCAACCCTTGCCCGGTAAGTGCTCAGTCCTTTTCCGGCAGCGGTGGTAATGGTGAGTTGTTTGTCTGTTACAGGCGTTACCGTTTGTATCCCGGCAAAACCGCTGCTGCCCAGTTTTTCAAACACTACTCTATTCACCCGGTAAGTACTGCCCAGCTGCAGTTGCAGTTTTGCCTGATCGGTACCTTCCGGATCTGCAATAAAACCATTGATATAACAGCCCACCTGCTGTTGCGCATAGTTGAATGTATATGCCCGCGCACCTTCTGTTTGCAAGGGTAATACCGGTGCCACGGTAAAAAACTCACTGTTGATATTTTTCTTCGCTTCCTGCCAAACGGTATCGGCTACTTCTGTAAGGGGTTGCAGGTATTGGGTTCCCAGCTGGTAGATCCGGTAACGGGTAACGGGTGCTTTCTGCCAGTAGATCAAAAAAGAATCCGCACAGTTCAGTCCGGTATTGACCAGGAGTTTGGGTGCAAGTCCCACGGTATCAGAACGCCACTCTTTGTTACCTGCCAGTAAACGAAACTGTACCGCGCCAATCGTATCTGGTGCCTGCCATTGAAACCATTTGCGGGATAGATCGAGACTATTGGTGGCAGTTTTCCAGTTGCCGGTATTGATCCGGTATTGCAGTTCTGCTGTTCCCGGAACCGTTGTCTGCCAGCGGACGGTATGCGTTTGCGAAGGAAACAACGGATCGTTTTTTACGGGATAACTGAACCGGAAATGTTGCAGCGTATCATATTGCCAGGCAATGGCATAGGCCTGTGCTGCGCCCGGAATGGCATAGCCTTTTACCTGCAGCTGGTAAGTACCCGAAGGAGGAAGTGTAATCGTGATCTGCTCGGTATTATTCAGACTATCGCGTTTCCGCACCGGTAGTTGCCTGAGTGAATCGGCGGAAGGATAACTGTTCAATACCCAGGGTAACCAACTGGTAGCCGTATTGGGATGTACCAGTATCAGATCCAGGTCATTGATCAGGGCTTTGAAACGGTTGCTGGAGGCGGGTGGGTCTGTCCAGCAGAGTGTTAGTTTCAGGTTTCTGGCATTGGTGGGAACCTCAATGGTATGTGTTGCTGTTTGGCCATTGCTTACATTGCCTTGTATTACCCGGTTCAACTGCACGGTTTCCAGTGCTGCTGTGGCATTTACACTGCCATAACCAGATTGAAAATCGATTCCGGCCGGACCCACATCTTCGGCGCTGTTAAGCAGAATGGCCCTCGTTACGGAGGAGGCCGGCAGATCCCCATTTTTCTGTTGCCAGGCATCCTGCACAAGTATACCGATACCGGATACGATAGCGGCTGCCCCAGAACTGCCATCTTCGCCCAGTGCCACCAGCGAAGGGGCAATTCTTCCATCGTATGCCGGCCCTCTGGAACTGGGAGCCGCTACGGTGGCAAAAGAATCGGTGGCACCCACCGTTAGTATATTCTTGGCCATTTTAAAACTACCGGTCAGATTGGCAAATGCATTGATGCCTGAATAATTACCCGAGACACTGCTTTGTGTGCCGGCATTACCTGCTGAAAAAACATGCTGCAGGCTGGGGTTATTGTATAGTTGGGCATCGTAAGCTGCTGCATCAGCACCATAATAGTTTTCGATGCCTACGCCGTACGAATGATTCTGCACCGCTACTTTCAGGCGTTTGAGTTCCTGTATATCATCGGGCAGGAGATTGGCAAAATCAGCGGAGCTGATGGCCGCTCCCCAGGCAACACCTTTTCCCGTATAAAACGTATTGCCCGCACCAGCCGCAATGGTAGCCATGGTAGTAGCATGTGTCTGCACAATCGCAGAAGCCGAAGAAGAGGGGAGATAGCGCCCCCTAAAATCCATATCAGCCGTATCCAGTTTATTCTCTTTGATAGATACCGTCAGGCCCCTTCCGGTAACTGCTGGCCAGCTGCCGTGGGCGAGGTTAATGCGGTTGGTGGAGAGGTCAAAACCTGTTAATTCTCTTTCTGGTTTTGGCTGGCCGGCCTTCGCTATAAAGCGGATATTGGGATCCGGCAATCCATCGTTTTCTATCCAGTTTGCCTGAACCTTAATCCGAAGCGAGCCACTAGCTGGATCGCGGGCTTCTATTGTCAGTTCACGATTGGTAAGGTATTTTTGGTTGAAGCTGTTGCTATCCGCTACAGTGACCAATAAAGAAATCCCTTCATTTGCATGCACAGGCAAACTGCCCAACAAGGCGGGCGACAGTTTCCAGCGGTTATTCACAAGGCCCAGGATCCGCACACTGTGTTGTTCCAGTTGTTGTTCCTCTTCCGCCTGTAAATTCACAATAAAGAGGCTGTCTGATAGCTGTCTCAATACCTGCATGCCAGCGGGTAATTTTCCCTTCACAGCATAAGTCTGGTTATCAGAACGCTTTCCTGTTTCGGGGTGGGGGACGGAGAGGGTGGCGGGTGAGGGGGCAGAACTGATGAGCAGCTGACTCAGCAGCACAGAATCGCGCTGTTGGGCAGACACTTTTAGTAAAAGCAGCAAAGAAAAAATCAACAGATATTGGCGCTTGCGGTACATATTGTCTGCTGTAAAATAAATATAGTTAGCGCAACTTCTGTTTTTTTTTGGCAGAAAGGGACTGTACGCCGGAGAGCAGATTTTTTTCAAAAAACTTAGTCAAAATATGGATTCAGCCGGAAAATTCTTATTTTACCAGTACATGAGAATCAAATCGTTGTAAACCATTCTTAAAATCCAAACCCAATGCACATGAGAAAAAATCTGCGAATTTCTTTCGCTGCTGTCATACTGATGATGGCGGCAGTTTCCTGTACCAAAGCCGTGGCTCCTGATGAAGCGCAAGCCCTTCAGGTTACCCCGGACGTGATCTCCAGTGTAAAAGCCTTAGGTCTGTCTACCAGCAATATCGTGGCAGATGAAGGCGGTTATATTGTAGAAGGAGATATTTTCATTCCTGCCAACGAACTGAAACGTTCCTTAGGTGGCAGTTTCCTTCGTGTTGGTGAAACCGAGCAGTACCGCACCACTAACCTGGTTACCGGTCTGCCCCGCACCATTACCGTTAAGCTGAGTAACAAGATCAGTGCCTCTGTTTACGGTCCAGTACTGGACGAAGTGGTTAGGCGTTACAATGCAGAAAACTTAACCATTACCTTAACGAGGGTAAGTTCTGCTTCTGCCGCCAATATCACTTTCGACAATGCCAACGGTAGTTACCTCGCTTCAGCTGGTTTTCCTACCGCTACCGGCAATCCGTATAACCTCGTAAAAGTGAATACCCGTGCCATTGGCTCAGGTACCAGCACTACGTTTATTAACTATGCAGCCACCATTTTTGCGCATGAACTGGGCCATTGTATCGGTTTCCGCCATACAGACTATATGGACCGTTCTTACAGCTGTGGTGGTGCCGTTTCCAATGAGGGCGCTTCTACCGTTGGTGCTATCCTGATCCCTGGAACACCTGCTGCTGCTGATCCCAATTCATTCATGCTGGCTTGTATCGGAAGCGGTGTTAACCGTCCTTTTAATGCCAACGACAGAACAGCACTGAATTATCTCTATTAAACATTACACCCAAATGGTTTACAACGCAAAAGGCCGGTTTATACCGGCCTTTTTGGGCTTGATACCTGATGCAATCCTGCTTTGGTATAGTGTAACACTAATAGCAAATAAGAAAAAAGGTATTTATTCCGATGTTTTTCTGAAAAGAATGAAGGAAAGGAAATAGAACGGGGCGTAAATGAATGCATTTACGCCCCGATTCGTATAAAATGTCCGGATGCTTATTTCGTCACCGGTGTAGTCACATACAATTCATTGAACAGGAATTTGAAACTGCCATGTGTTTGTGCGCGGAACGTAATTTCCGGACCAAAAGCAAACAGTTTACCAGTACCCACCGTGGCTTCAAAAGCGGCCACTCCATCCTGCAGATACGATTGTCCCCAGGCCCATCCGCTGCGCAATGGTTTTTTGGAAGCGAACCAGGCAATCGGTTTTACTAGGCCCTTTGCATTGGCATCGGGTGCAATTTTGAATACCGGACTGGCATCAAAATACACATCGGCTTCTGTATTCATGCCCCAGGCAGCGGGGTTGGTGGCATCTACGCTGACCCTGAGAATACTGCCGGGAATATAATATTTCTCTGCAGGTAGTCTTTGTTCCTGTCCGTTTACGAGGTCTACCAACGCATTGCGCACCGGAACACCCACATGGTAAGCCAGGTTGGTGCTGGATCCGATGGTAACGATCTGCCCGCCTTCTTCCATGAATTTTTTCAACTGGGGGATCGATTTATCGGCCGTGATCCTTCCCAAACGGTTCCGGTACTCGGCCGGAATATCTTCCGGTCTCGGGCCTGCGCCACCAAAGCCACCCCGTTGTCCTGCAGTTGCATTGGGCAGTGCCGGAATGGCGCCATCTACAAAAATGATCACATCATATTTATTACGTAAACCACCGGTATCAATGTCTTTGGGATAGATGACTTCCACATCAAAATGGAATTGCTCCATAATATACCGCATCCAGCCCGAAGGCATGGATCCGCCATACTGATCCCATAAAGCAATGCGGGAAGCTTGTATTTTTTTTAGTGCGGAAGGAGCCGGTTTTTTAGCCAGTGTGGTAACCTGTATGCCGATGGATGCGGCAGATTTTTCCATCCAGGTTTTGGCTTTGGCAGAAGCGGGTACATAAAAAGAACCGATAGCGGCACCCGCCTGTGCTTCCTGTAAACGGTATACTTCTGCGCCTTCTTTCAGCAGATCGTTGGCGGCCAGAAACGCATTGTTGGCCTGCGCAGATAATACATACCCTGCAGCGGCGGCTTTGGGTACAGAACCGGTAGCCGTTTGCCATTCGCCATAAGGCACGCGCTCAAAAGGACCATCAAAAGCTTCCTGTAAACGATCAAACTGTACGCCCATGGAATAGGCCAATGTCCAGCCGGCTGCATCATAAGGTGCAACGGGCGGACCACCCGGATACAGAAAATCATTCGGGTGATCCTGCGGTTCAAACATATCGAGAACATGCGGACGGAAAGCCTGATCCGTTTTAACCACATAAGAACCTGCCGGGTATTGTTTGCCGGCCACGGTAAAGGCAGCTGTGGCTTTGTGTACCAGCACACCTGTTTTGATCAATGCATTCAGGAACCGCACAGCCGAAGGAAAATCGGGTTGGTCGGATGGAATAATAAACCCCCTTGCATCACGAAGTGCCGGGTTCTTGAAAACAGAATCATAATACTTTACAGGGATCGTAGAAACACTTCTCTGCGCTGCTGCCGCTTCGGTTTCTGAAGCAGCGGGCCTGGTACTGTTTTTCTGCTGATCTGCCTGATATAACTGGTTGATCTCTGCTACCCGTTTGGGCGATAAGGTCCAGTAATCTTTCTGCCCGCGCTCGATGGAATTTTTTCCCATCTTATACATGTTGAACAACAAAGCATCACGATTACGACTCGCATAATCCAGTACGGAATAGTTTAAGGAAACCGAATAATCGATCGACTGGCGGAAATACCATTTCTGCGGCACTACCGGGAACGGTGTATTACCGCTGGGAATTAACCGGGATGGCACTAACGGCACTTCGGCCGGTGTTGGGTTGCCGATGATTTCCGTTAATAAGCCCACCATGTTATGGAAATAAGTAGTGGTGCGTAACCCACCATTGTACCAGGTAGAGAAATTAGAACCTGCCCGCTCGGTATACCCCGGTTTACCTTCTACATTCAAACGGTTGCTCATAGCGGCACCCAATGCATCAAGACTGGTAACGATCACCGGATCGAACACATAATTGAAGGGATCCCGGTAGGGGGCTCCGGCTACAACGGATCCGGGAGGACCTGCCTGGTGGTGGTTATACATTACCTGCGGCAGCCACTCCAGGTATAACTGGCGGTTGATATTCTGCGTTTCGCGCAGGTTCATCATAAAGAAGTCGCGGTTATTATCGTGGCCGGCATATTTCTCGTACAAACGTGGCACCTGCATCAGGGAGCGTTTTTCCGGGGCAGGATTGCGCATATACCAGTTGCTTACCAGTTCCTGTCCGTCGGGATTGGCGTGCGTACAGAGGATAATAACATTATCGAGAATACGTTTGGTTTCCGCATCGTTCCGGCTGATCAGCTGGTACATGATCTCGATCAGTTGGTGGGCACCCACGGTTTCGGTTGCATGCAAACCGCCATCGATCCACACCACGGCTTTTCCCTCAGCGGCCAGTGCGCGGGCCTGCTCATCGGTTAAACCTTCGGCATAGGCCATTTTACGGGAGATCTCTTTGTAACGCTCCAGTTTCTGCTGGTTCCCGGCCGAGGTAATGATCATCATAAACTGCGAACGGCCTTCTTCGGTTTTACCAATATCCACCAGTTTGGCCCTGTCAGATGCTGCGGCCAGTTTCTTTACATAGGCTTCGGTCTGGGTGTAAGTGGCCAGCTGGTAATTGTCGCCAATGGCAAACCCGAAATGTTCTTTGGGTGTGGGAATGGTTTGTGCCTGCAGTACGGTAATGGTCAGCAGCAGTGCGACCAATAAACTGCTTTTTTTTCTCAGTAGCATTCAGTAGTTAGTTTGGGGTGAAGAAGTTTTCTCCTGTTAAAAATATCCCCAATCTTCCTGACTAAGAAATAAAATGATCAATGGGTGAAAACTGCCCGAAATAGGGTGATTTCGCTGCAAAAATGCCGCCCACCGGCCCTGCTGTGTACCCACCTCTTTGCCGTTTACCCGTAAAACAAGCGCCCTTCAAGTCAGCTTCAGATTCTATTTTGGTTCTCCTCCCTACCTGCACAAAAAAGCAGGAGGGAGGCTCCTGCTTTTACCTGATAGGGGGATGTATAAGATTATCCACCGATCCGGCTCTGTTCTTCTGCTGCGCTGCCGCTGCTGCGTTTGTTGGTTTTAAAAGTTTTTCCAAAACGATAATTGAAGGAAAGGCTGATCATCCGGTTATCCCAGCGGTTATTCATCACAGCATCCACCGTAGAAAATTTAGTGATGCCCGTATATTGCTGCAATGCAAACAGGTCGCGGGCATTCAGGGTAATTTTTCCTTTGTTGTTCAACACCGATTTGGAAACGGCCAGCGAAAACATTCCCATGCCTTTGCTGAATGAAACGCCTTCAATTTCGCGGGTTCTGTAAAATCCATTGATCTCGGCGTCCCAGCCTTTGCCCAGCTTGCTTTGCAGCGATCCGGAGAAATTGGCCGTGGTACTGGAAAAATCAACCGCTGCATTGTTCACAAAGCCTTTGAACCGGTTATTAGCCAGTAAAACATTGGTATTGATGGTGAGCCAGCTGTTCACAGATTTGGAAAAATTAACCGCGAAGCCCCATTGTTCCTGCGTGGCAATATTCTTTTTTACGAGAAAAGCTGTTTTACTGATCTCATCCGTTTCAATCACATCCGAGATCACATCATTGGTACGTGCATAATTGAAAGTGGTGATCAGGAACTTATTATATGCATGACTTAACTCAATATTCTGACTGAACTGCGGCTGCAGGTTAGGGTTACCTTTCTGGTTGGTATAACGGTCAAGGATATAGGTGAAAGGATTCATGTCGCGGTAGGCCGGACGCGTTACCCTGCGGCCATAGTTAAGGTTGAACTGGTGTTTCTCGTTGAGTTCGTA
>SCVK01000499.1 GCA_004297075.1 Chitinophagaceae bacterium | reverse complement strand
CAAGCGCAACGCGATGACGCCGGAGATGTTCGACCTGTTCAATGCCGCGATGCAGTCGCACGAGACGGATGAGGCGGTGCGCGCGATCCTGATCCTTGGGGAAGGTGCGGCTTTCTGTGCCGGCGGGGATCTGGGCATGATCGACGCGGCGAACAAGGGGACCGTGGACGCCGAGGCGCTTGATCTCGACTTCTTTCAGCCCGGCCTGATCACCAAGCCGATCATCTGCGGGATCAGCGGTGCATGCGTCGGCGAAGGCGTCGCCATCGCGCTGGCGAGCGATATCGTCATCTGCGGACGCTCGGCGCGCTTCGCCCTGCCTGAAGTGGCGCTCGGCATACCGCCCGTCGACATCCCGCTGCTTGCAGCGCGGCGTCTTGGCGCGAACCATATTCTCGAGGCGCTGCTGACCGGCGACTGGAAGGATTCACACTGGGCGGACAAGACGGGACTGGTCAACGAGGTCGTCGACGATGAGGCAGTGATTGCGACCGCATCCGCGCTCGCGCAAAAGGTTGCGGGCTTGCCGACATCGGTGGTCGCTCTCGTCAAATCGCTTGTCTATGAGGCGAGAGGCTGCGCGGACCCGGCGGCTCTGCGCACGCATGGAGCCGCAAGGCGGTCTCGGTTGCGCGAGGCCGCGACCGATGGCGCTACCCCTTCGCAAGGCCGGTGAGAATATGATGCAAGCAAATCTGCACCAACCCGAACTCGAGCATCTGGCGGGAGAAGCGCTGCGCGACCACCAGCTCGTGAAATTGCGCGCCCAGTTGCTGCGCGTCTATCGGGATTCGCCTTATTACCGGGACAAGTTCGACGCCGCCGGGGTCGACCCGCTGCGCTTTCAGGGCTGGGAGGATTATGCCCGCTATCCCTTTTTCGACAAGGAGGAAGAAAGGCTCAGCCAGGAACGGTCGCGGGAGGTGATGGGTCATCCCTTCGGGATGCATGTGACCTGCGACGTGCGCGACATCAACCGGGTCAGCGCGTCATCGGGAACGACCGGAGCGCCGACCTATATCGGCTATACCGAGAACGACCGCGCGGTGTCGCAGGATCACGTCGCGCGCATGATGGCCCGAGCCGGGCTGGTGCGCGGCGATCGCGTGCTGTTCGCCGGCGTCATGAGCATGTGGATCGTCGGGATCCCCGCCGTCGACGCGCTCCTCAATCTCGGCTTCTGCGTCATCCCGATCGGCGGTCTGGCGACCACCGAGCGCTTCGCGCA
>SCVK01000448.1 GCA_004297075.1 Chitinophagaceae bacterium | reverse complement strand
CTGACCGGGGTCACGCAGGAACGCACCGGCTCGCCGTCCAGGTGCACCGTGCAGGCGCCGCAGCCGCCGATGCCGCAGCCGAACTTGGTGCCGGTCAGACCCAGTTCGTCGCGTATCGCCCACAGCAGCGGGGAATCGTCGGGACCTTTGACCGTGACCTCCCGGCCATTCAGCTTGAACGTCGTCGCCATGTGGTCCCAAGCCTCCATGCGTCCCCCGACGCGGGTACGGGACGCCAAGCTCAGCCGGTGCGCAACCCTTTTTTGAGGGCGATCAGGAGTCCCACAACGCGGGCTCGGCGGTCATCGCATCGACCAGTTCCATCACCCGTTCCAGGGGGATGCAGCGGCCGAGGCGCTCGGCCTCGTAGGTGGCGACATAGATGCCGATCCACTGCATCAGCGTGGTGTCGCCGCGCTCGGCGCGCAGGGCCACCGGCCCGCCCGAACAGCCGGCGCCGCCGATGCCGTCGACGTGGAAGGCGTAGGGGTTGAGCCGGTAGTCCGAGGCCAGGGTGAAGCCGCGGGCGATCGGCGCGCTCCGCAGGATCGCGGCCCCGCCCGGGAAGCCGTAGATCATGCCCGCCGACCCGGTGGTCAGCGGCAGGCCCTGGGCGACTACGTCATAGTCCCCGAAACGGCCGACCCAGTTGATCGCCTGGGTGCTGCGCGGCAGCCGCACGGGCACGCCGGCGACGTCGATCGAGGCGTTGTGCGGGTCCTGGTGCCAGCGGAACCGCGGGGCCTGGCCGTCATAGAGCGGGACGCTGATCCCCAGCGCCTCGCAATCGAGATTGTGGCCATAGGTGTCGGCCCAGGTCGCCTCGGTCCCGCGGTTCTTGAAGTAGAACGTGTTGGGCCGCAGCAGGCAGTGCAGGGCGGTCAGGATGATGTAGCGGTCGCCCTCCACGTGGAAGAGGAAGCCGGAGAACACCTGGTGCGGCTCGCCGTTCTTCAGACGGGTGGCGAAGCGCGGGCTGGCCTGGGCGAAGGGATCGATGAGGTCCATGGGCCAAGCTAGGCGGCTAACCGCCCGCTCGTCGACCCCGACTAAGCGAGGAAGCCGGCCTCGGCGAAGTCGAGCATGCGGGTCAACAGCGCGGTGGTGTCGCCTTCACGGGTCGCGCCGTCGGACAACACATGCAGGCGGTCGAACTCGGCGAAGCGGTTGTTGTGGACCATGCCCAGGCAGAA
>SCVK01000128.1 GCA_004297075.1 Chitinophagaceae bacterium | reverse complement strand
ACACCTGTATGGAAATCAGATTTTTTGGTTCCTACCCAGTCAACACGGCTTTTTTCAGTGTTCACAGTCAGGGTTGCGTCTTGTTTAACACTTTTGGGGGCAAAAGAGTAAATGCCTGTTAAAAAGGCGATGCCTGCTAAGGCGGGGATTGCTTTTTTCATAATAGTGGTTGTTTAAGTAGTTTATTTTACGGTGCGGGAGTAAAAATAGGAGATTTAATGTTACAACAATAATAATTATGCGCAATTCTGAATGACGGTTTCGCTTATCTTCGCAAAAATTTTTCCCCACATGAACCTTCACGAATACCAGGCCAAGGAATTACTGAAAAAATACAATGTTCCCGTTCAGGAGGGCATTGCCGTAGATACCGTAATGGCCGCAGAAGAGGCTTACCGCCAGATCAAGACCCAAACGGGTAACAATTTTGCCGTAATTAAGGCCCAGATCCACGCCGGTGGCCGTGGAAAGGGTAAAATCGCCGGTTCTGAGCAGCGGGGCGTGGCAGTTGGTAAAAGCCTGGAAGATGTAACCACTATCGCCAAAAATATCCTCGGCGGTACCCTGGTAACCATCCAGACAGGTGCAGAAGGAAAAAAAGTAAACAAGATCCTGGTGGCCCAGGATGTATATTATCCCGGTCCCAACCCCGTAAAAGAATTCTACCTCTCTATCCTGCTGGATCGTGCCAAGGGTATGAATGTGGTGATGTATAGTACCGAAGGCGGTATGGATATTGAAGAAGTGGCCCATAATACGCCTGATAGAATATTCAAAGAGTGGGTACACCCCGGTGGTGGCCTGCAGGGTTTTCAGGCAAGAAAAATTGCCTTTAACCTGGGATTAAGCGGCGAAGCTTTCAAAAACTGCGTGAAGTTTGTAACCAATCTGTACAATGCGTATGTAGGACTGGATTGCGGTATGCTGGAAATTAACCCGCTGTTCAAAACCAGCGATGAAAAGATCATCGCCGTTGACTGCAAGATGAATATCGACGACAATGCTTTGATGCGTCACCCGGATATTGCCGCACTGCGTGATGTAACAGAAGAAGATCCTACCGAAGTAGAAGCCGGACAGTACAACCTGAACTTTGTAAAACTGGATGGTAACGTAGGCTGTATGGTAAACGGTGCCGGTCTGGCCATGGCTACCATGGATATGATTAAATTAAGCGGCGGTGAGCCCGCCAACTTCCTGGACGTAGGTGGTTCTGCCAACGCGCAAACCGTAGAAGCGGGTTTCCGTATCATCCTGAAAGACCCTAACGTAAAAGCCATCCTGATCAATATTTTCGGCGGTATTGTCCGTTGCGACCGTGTGGCGGCTGGTGTCATTGAAGCCTTCAACAAACTGGGCAATATCAATATCCCGATCATTGTTCGTTTACAGGGAACCAATGCGGTAGAAGCTAAAAAACTGATCGACGAAAGCGGGCTGAAAGTACAATCTGCCATCCAGTTAAGCGAAGCAGCTGACCTGGTGAAAAAAGCAGTAGCTTAATTCTTTCTGATATATTTTCAACGCCGGTTGTACCTACAGCCGGCGTTTTTATTTGCGGGATAGGGTGATTGACTGCACAAAACGCATACCATTTGCCGTGATACCCGTAACGATCACCTGGTAACTGGCCACTGCATCGGCGGTATAAAAAGAAATAGCGGCTTTACCATTATCATCTGTTAATCCATCTCCATTCCAGAAAATCAAGGTACGGGTGTCAGGCAGTTTACTGTTACGGATCTCTTTTACAGCATAATCTCTTTGTGTAAATGGCTCCGATACATGAAACCCTTTTACAACCAGGTTGCGGATGCCATTGGCTTTGCCTGTTTCGTCCAGCTGCATGCGGGAACGGGTGTTTACGATGATCACCCCATTGCCTCCCCTAACGCCATAAATGGCAGCTTCCGGTCCGGTAAGCACTTCTATAAACTCAACAGTGCCGGGATCGATGCGGTTCAGCGCCAGCAATACAGGACTTGGTTCAGAACCAGGTAATTTATCGGAAGTATCTGAGGGAATAGGTACGCCATCTATCAGCAACAGGGGTTCTGTAGCTGCCCCGATAGCAAAAGAATTGCCCCCATTCACGGTTACATAACCATTGCGCAGGTGTATACCCGGCACACGAAAAATGGCATTGCTCAGGCTGTTACCTCCCATTTTGGCAAACACTTCCGGTGGAATGATCTTAGAAAACAGGCTCTGCCTTTTTTTTACATCATATCCCGGATCTTTTTTAACCAATCCGGTAACGGTTACATCCGTCAGCCATTCTTTTCCGCGTTTGAATGTGAGGGTATCCTGAACGGACTGACGCACCATCGTTTTCCGCGCCGTTTCTATGGCTGTCAACTCAAAATACTGTTTAGCGGCCGCGGGGGTAGTTACTTTTGGAAAATGAAATAACATATCCATCTGTATTTTTCCGGGATACAATCTGCCGGAGAAATCTGTTACCTGCAGGTTAAACCGGGTCTGGTCATCATACGCCGTAAAAGGAAAAATGAACCGGCCATCCGCATCGGTGGTATCTGTCTCAAACAGTTTTGTTTTCAGATCACCAAAAATGGTGACGATCTTTTTTGCCTGGGGCCTGTTGCGCTCATCGAGTACTTTTCCGGCTAAGTACAAACTGCTGTCTTCTGTTATTACAGGAGATTCCGGTATGGACTGAAGCAAATCAATGGATAAAAGTCTATTTTTTTGCGTGAGCAATAACAGCTCCCACTCTTCTGCAGAACGTAATTGATCACCTGTCAGATCAGTAAGTGCAGTGGTATTATTTTGCTGATTCGATGGTATCATCGGCTTGAGCGGTTCATAAAAAGCGGCTCTCGTTATATCATTTACTTCCACCGAAAAAGAAGCTACCTGCGGCCGGTTACCGGCATCGGTAACCTGTAAAGACAAATTCACTTTTTCCCTGGCTCCGTAATTCGGCTTGTCTGCTGTTAGTGCAATGCTGGTTTCATTCCCGTTGATATACACAGCCCTTTCACTCAGTGTTTGTTGCTTTTCATCAAACAAAATAAAATGGGCTATACCTTTCGGAAACCGGTATTCGGGTATCACCAGGTCGTAAGAACCTTTGCCTACGCCCGAGAAACAGAGGCTATCTCCGGCCACACCCAATACATAGGTCACTTTATCTCTGCGAAAAACGGAATCCTCCAGTAATACCCGCAGTTTACGTACCCCATTCACTTCATGCACCGCCAGCTGTGTACCAAACAGGTTAACCGCCGGAAGCGTATACCGCAGATCCGCCTGCCCGGTTCTTTGCAGATGCAACTGGTATTTGCGCCAGGTCCAGCAGAAAAAACTGAATTTTCCCAATCCCGCAGTATTCGTGGTTACTGTAGCCACCACCGAGTCTTTTTCATCTTTTACAAAACCGTTGGCAGCAACCGGATTGCCTTTTGTATCGGTGGTTCGGATGGCCACCAGTGTGGCAGCCCCTCCTACCATCGTACCTCCTTCCGGGAAGAACCGCACCAATACAGAATCTCTTGTGTCTGCCGCAGAAAGTACACTTGTTGTTTTCGGAGGATGGAGATCGGGTTGTAAGGAATTGATCACATACAAAGCCGCTACCGCCATAGGTTCAGTTGCATGCTGTAAACTCAACCGCGTATAGGCCCGTAGCCAGTAATGCCCCGAGCTGATGGAATCCGGCAGCGAAAAACTGCCATCTGTTTTGAACATGCCTGCATGTAAGAGAAAACGGTTGCGGATACTGTCGCGTTCATCCACCAGCTCAACATATAACAGATTACTCTGCCGTGAGGGTTTTCCGGAAACAGCGTTCACCACAAAAGCCTTAAAAAATACCTGCTCCCCTGCCCGATAAACCGGCCGGTCTGTTTGCAGGTAGATCCGCTCCTGCAGATAGCTGCGGAGTGAACGGATATATTTTCCGGCCAATGAATCCAGCTGTTGCATAGCTGTGCCCTGAGCCCTGGCCTCCGTAAAACCAGACAGCCATAAACAGAAAACAATAAGTAAAGCTGAACGCATAGGAGAATTTGATAGGTACCCGATCTGTTTCCGATTACTTATGCTGCCAGTAATCTACCACGGTTACTTTATCAATATGTGGCCCCGCAATATCCGTAAATGCTTTGTGGGCAGGATGTACCAGGTAAGCATCTCTGTCTTTGGCAGAACTGAAACTCAGGAAATAACAATGTGTTAAACCCTGGTTCAGGTTTTCCGGACTGTTATTCACCCCAAACTCAAAATCTTTGATCAGGTTGATCTTCGATGGCAGTTCGCGAAAAGCCTGTTCTATTTTTTTTACATCCGCTGCCGTAGACTGGTCTTTGTACTTGAATAAAACCACATGCCGTAACAAGGCTTTGGAATTTTTATCAGCTGCTGTTTGAGCCATAACAACATGAATGGAAGTGAAGAGAATAAAAGCAAGGAAAAGGATCTTTTTCATACGGGTTTGTTTGTCTAAATCTACAACAATCCCGTTATAGAAAAATCAGGCCGTGGGCAGGAGCCTGACTTCGGTAATGGCACTGAAAGTATAGAGGTTACCCGTTTTTACTTCTACACATTCAAACCGTTTTCTGCGCAGGGAACCTTTGCGGAAGATCCGGCCGTTTTCGGTCTGGAAAAGTGCATTTTCGGGCACATCAATCACATGTAATACACCCTCTCTTTTTACTTCATTATATTTTCGCAGTACCAGTAAAAGTTCTGTTTCGCCGTTGGCGGTGGCAGAGGGGTTGTTGATGGATTTCTGCAGTGCTTTCTCCACATCGGCCGGGAATACTTTTTGCTGCACAAAATCAACCAATAAACGGCTGTAGTTCCCTTTCCATTCTTTTCCGTGTGGTTCTACCCTGTTCTTGTGCAGTTCGTAGGTGAGTAAATGGGCCAGCTCGTGCAATAAAGTGATCAGGAACTCATATTTATTCAGGTTGCCATTCACGCTGATCCGGTGGTTACTTCCCCAGCCGGAATGCCGGTAATCGCCCAGCACGGATTTGCGCTGTTTGCTGATGGTGAGATGTACTTTGTAATGATGGATATAATGTACCACCCGGTCAAATGTTCCTTCGGGTAAAAAATCCGCCAGGGCCTGCATGGGATGTTCTGATACCGACATTATGGTTGAGACTTCATCCGTAAAGAGATGCGAACTTCGAGCCAGGTATAGACAAAATATAATCCCATGCCTACAAAAATGGCATTTTTACTCCTGGCCGGGCCGGCTACCACCAGGTAGATAACAGTGGCCACTGCCAGGCCGATTAACTTAAGAAAAGTACCCAGCATGACGCCCCTGATCACCGCCGCCGGTTTGGCTTTGGCAATGGTTTTCAGTTGGGCAAATATATTCAGCACAGCGAACAGGAATAAAAGCAGGTTGGCACCCATCACCACCTGCCAGCTGATCTTAATGGTTACCAGGCTCTCCCTCCCTAAAAAACTGGCAACTGACACCAGCACAAAAACAATAACAAAAGGTAGGTACCAGGACTTTGTTTCTTTCATATCATGATTTCTTTGACAGATCCCTGACCAGTTTGATCAGCATACCTATCAGTAAAAATAAAGGTAATAGCCAAACAAACAGCGGTTTGCGGAAACCGGCTTTCTTATCCAGCCAGGTACCACCATATACCGCCAGTAACAATACCACTACCAGCTGCGTTGCAAAACCAGCATACTGCATCAGGCCATTGTACGAAGGTGGTTTACCGGGCATACCCTTATTCGGTTGAAGCTTCTGTACCGGGCAGGTTTACCGGGATAGTATCCAGCTGTGCCGGCGAATTGCCGGAGAGTACTTTTTTAACCCCTTCCAGGTATTGTTCCTTGTAACGGATGGCCTGCTCCAGCGAATCGGTGCGTATTTTCAGCACCTGCAAAGCGGTTCTGCTTTCACGGGTTCCGTAACCTGGGATATAATATTTGATGGGCGAAAAGGCGATCAGCGCAATGGTTAATCCTACCAACACCACAAATATGGTACTCAAACCTATATACACGCTGAAACGGGTAAGCCGGAAAGTCACTACTTCCTCGTAAGTATCGTCATTCATTACCACCAGCCGGTAGCTGTTACGCAGACGTTTAAGGGTATTATTGATCTCTAAATTGCTCATTTTGTTAAATCAGGCTAAAGGTAACAACGAATCTGCTTTTCACCATGCTCAATTGAGAAATAACTGTAATTTTAGACACATTTTATGTACC
>SCVK01000498.1 GCA_004297075.1 Chitinophagaceae bacterium | reverse complement strand
GTCGGCGGCGGCAAGCCGGGGGCCGCGACGCGACGGTGCCCAATGGACGGCCGGCTACAGCTACGCCGCGCGCCGCTTCAGCTTCGCCGCCGAGCACGTCCGTCGCAGCCCGGGCTATCGCGACCTAGGGACGTTCGATCTGGCGCGCTATGACGGCGGCAGGCGCAGCACCCGGATCGTCGCAACGGTGAATATACCGCGGCAGGGCAGCTTCGGCATCGCCTATCTCGATGCGAGAAGCGCCTCCGGCAATGCCGCGCGGCTCATATCGGCTTCCTATTCACGCGCGATCGGCCGCTATGCGAGCCTGTTCATCAGCGGCGACCATGATCTCGCGCGCGGCGGATCAAGCGCCCAGCTTCGCCTGGTGGTTCCTTTCGGCCGGAATAGTGTTGGCGCGGGGGTGAGCCATAACAGCCGCGGGACACTCGCCCAGCTCGACTATAGCCGGTCTCGGCCGTCCGATGGGGGGCTGGAAATGGCCGTCAGCCTTGCTTCCGACCGGCAGCGCGATCTTTACGGGCAAATGAGCGCGGGCTGGCGCGGGAGGCGTATCGAGGTGGATGCCGGCGTCGCGGTCACTCCGGGCCGCCAAGCCGTCTGGGGAAGCGCATCGGGCTCGATGGTGATGCTCGATCGCCATATCTTCGCCGCCCATCAGGTGAACGATGCCTTCGCGCTCGTCTCGACCGGCGTGCCGGGCGTGCCCGTGTCCTACGAAAATCAGACGTTCGGTGTCACCGATGCGGCCGGCTATCTCTTCGTTTCGCAGGTGTCATCCTATCATGGGGGGCGCTTCGGCATCGATGTGCTGGGCCTGCCGATCGACCAGACGGCCGAGACGACCGAACGCCGCGTCGCTCTCCGCCGCGGAACGGGCGCGGTGATCGCCATGCCGGTGCGGACCGCCCAACACGTCACCTTGACCCTGACAGACGAAGCCGGTGTTCCGCTCGAGGTAGGCGGCCTGGTCCGCCGCAGCGGCGCCCCGGACAGCGAGGTCGGTTGGGACGGGATCGTCTTCCTTCAGGATATCGGAAGCCATAGCG
>SCVK01000127.1 GCA_004297075.1 Chitinophagaceae bacterium | reverse complement strand
ACGGATTCTTTCCGCTCGGACCAGTCTTTTAAGTTGATCAGGCAGGTACCGGCATTGGATCCTCGGCCTTCTGTCAGAATTTCATACCCTGCCAGCGCAGTAACCGATGAAACACCTTCTACTTGCTTGGCAATCAGCTGCAGTTTTCTGGATATCTCATTGGTACGTTCCAGCGTGGTACCCGGAGGGGTTTGAATAATGGCATAGATCTGTCCCTGGTCCTCGTTGGGAATAAATCCGGCAGGGAGTATTTTGTTGATGCCAAAAATGCCGAATGCAAATGCTATTAAAACGCCGTAAGTAACCACTTTCCGGTTCACAATCAGCGAAAGCAGTTTGATATACTTAGCGGTGGCCCCTTCAAATTTGCTGTTAAACCAATCAATAAAACGCGTAACCGGTGATTTCTTTTTTGGTGTTTTATGTGTGTTCTTTAACAGGATCGCGCATAAAACAGGAGTGAGGGTAAGTGCCACAAAACCGGATATTAAAATGGCACTGGCCATGGTTAGTGAGAACTGGCGGTACAATACACCTACCGGACCCGGCATAAAAGCCACCGGCACAAATACCGATGTCATCACCAGTGTAATGGCAATGATGGCACCGCTGATCTCGCCCACCACTTTTTTCACTGCTGCAAAAGCCGATAGATTCTCATCGTGCATTTTCACATGCACCGCTTCCACCACCACGATCGCATCATCCACTACTACACCAATGGCCAACACCAGGGCAAAGAGGGAAATCAGGTTGATACTGATACCAAAGAAGCTCATTAAGGTAAATGCCCCGATCAGCGATACCGGAACCGCCAGAATAGGAATCAGTGTAGACCGCAGATCGCCCAGGAAAATGAATACCACAATGGCTACCAGTATAAATGCCTCCAGCAGGGTATGTAATACTTTTTCGATCGAAGCATCTACGAATTTTGATACATCGTAATTGATCTCATAATCTATGCCAGGCGGAAAGTCTTTCTTTAATTCCGTTAATTTGGCTTTTACTTCGTCAATCACCTGACTGGCATTACTGCCCGGATTCTGTTTCAGTACAAGTGAGGCGGAAGGATGGCCGTCTTTATTTGAATAGATATCTACAAACTCACTTCCGATTTCAACCTGGGCAATGTCTTTTAATTTCAAAGCCTCTCCATCGGGTGTAGCTTTGATAATAATATTCTCATACTGCTCCGGTTTATTGTACCAGCCTTTGTAGGTAAAAACATATTCCTGCGATTGTGCTTTTTTACCCGAGCTGAGACCCACTCTTCCGGGTCTGGCCAGTACACTTTGTTCGTCGATCGCCTTTAATACCTCATCTGCGGAAATATTATAGGCCCGCATCCGTTCCGGATTCAACCATACACGGATAGCAAAGGAACGGCTGCCGATCGCCTGGGCAAAACCCATTCCTTTGATACGCTGCAGTTCGGGTAAGATGAAGGTATTGGCATAGTTGAAAAGGAATTTTTCATCTACTGTTTTATTCTTGCTGTAAAGGTTCAAATACATCAGCATACTGGGCTGTAGCGGAGAGATGATCACTCCCTCGCGCTGAACCAGTGGCGGAAGATTGGTCATTACCTGGTCAACTCTTGACTTCACCCTTACGGCTGCCAGCGTAGGATCGGTGCCCGGTTCAAAAACGATATCGATACTGGCTTCACTGGCACTGGTGGCATCAGACAACATATACTGCATACCCTGCACGCCATTGATGGCACGTTCCAGGATGGTAAGGGTTGATTTTACCAGTACATCTGCATTGGATCCCGGAAACTCAATAAAAATAGTTACCCTCGGTGGGGCTATTTCAGGGAACTGCGCTACCGGTGATGATTTAATGGCCAATAGCCCCGTGAAAATGATCAACACAGATAAGGCAATGGCAAGAACGGGCCTTTTAATAAACTTATTAAACATGGTTCGGTTATTTTTAGTTCTTGCCTTACTCGGCGTGTATTTTATGTAGTTCCATCAGCTCCTTTTCAAAAGGAACAAATTCATATTTGATCTTCTGTTTGTCGCGCACTTTACCCAGACCCTCTGCCAGAATTTTGTCTTTGGGGCCAATACCGGAATCAACGATATACAAGTGAGGTAATTCCTGCGAAATGGTGATCTGCCTGGCTTCCAATACATCTTTTTCGTTTACCACGTAAACAAACTTTTTATCGAGTACGTCGAATGTTGCTTTTTGTGGAATAATGATGGCGTGCTTCAGCGGAATGGGCATTCGGATATTGCCAGTTTCGCCATGACGCAATATTCCCCCGGGGTTGGGAAAAGCCGCCCGGAAAGCGATATTGCCGGTTTCGTTGTTGAAATCACCTTCAATGGTTTCCACTACACCCGGTAAATGAAATAATTCTCCATTGGCCATTTCCAGCTGTACGGCCTGTTTGTTATCGGATTTGGCCTTTTTGATGAAATTGAGGTATTCCGCTTCCGGTACATTAAAGTACACCCA
>SCVK01000126.1 GCA_004297075.1 Chitinophagaceae bacterium | reverse complement strand
TGCTGGGCTGTACAATGGTGTAATCCTGCTTGTCGCGGGCCCTTGCATCAAAATTGCGGGCAATAGAAGCGGCCAGTATACCACCGCAAACCAGGCCAATGAACCAGAGACCACCGAAAGTGAATCCCAGGTATTTATTACCTGATTTTACACCCATGATTCTCCGGATGATCCAGGTAACAAATGCTACTACCGGTATACCAAGGAACAAGAGCAGGGTTGACCATGCGAGGAAGTTCTGCCAGAATCCTTCGAGGAAGAAATTCTTTAAAGGGAATACACCTACGCCGGCTACCATCAGGGCTAACAAAGCCACCAGCAGCGCAAAAGCAATAATACCGGCAATAAACAGGAAGAAGGCTTTGAACATGATACCAATGGCGCGGCCGATACGGCTACCGCCTCTTTTAATGGCTGAGCCCGCTTCGGTTCCAAACTGCTGGCCTTTCTGGCCAACGGTGCTGCCGAATTCCTGGCCAAACTGTTGGGCTTTGTCTTTAAACTCACCACCCCATTTTTCGGCGCGTGATTTAAAACCTTCGAGATCTTCCTGGATCGTATTCTTGATGGTATTCAGGTCTACTTTCTCACCACGCATTTCCAGTTTCTCCGAAGCGCTTTTGGCTTCAGGTATCACGGCCCACAATACGGCATACACAATAAAGAGGGTACCGCCGAAAGAACCGAAGAGGATGCTGGGGAAAGGATCCACATCAAACCACATGATACCTCTGAAGATAGAGTTGATGATACCGAGTACCAGTGGCAGCGCAAAGATCAGACGGGGTATCCATACAGCGATATCAAAATAAGAAGCGATACCGCTGGCAACACCAGCCACCACTTTTTCCTCGGGGTTACGGTACAAACGTTTGGTAGAAGTGGTATGAATCAGTGATTTGGATGGCAGGATGATCCATAACAAGAGATACAGGAGGATCCCGGTTCCGGCACCAAAGCTGATCACGGCAAATACCAGGCGAACGATGGTAGGGTCTACGCGTAAGTAACTCGCCAGACCACCGCACACACCACCCAGGATCTTATCGTTCTCATCGCGGTATAAACGGCCGCGGGGAGTTTCTGTTTCGGTTGTGTGGAAACTGGATTTACTGCTGTTGCTGCTTTCTTCTCCGCCCAGCTGCGATTTTACTTTGCCTTCTTCGCCTTCGAAGTCTTCGGGGCGACCCATGCTTTCGATGATCTGGTTCACATCTGCATCAGTAATGCAGGTGCTGCCTTTTTTCAGGGTCTCACCAAACAGTTCAGCAATACGGCCCTCGATATCATTGATGATCTCATCACGTCCCTCCTCATCTGCAAAGAACCTGCGCAAACTTTCTACATACTGCTTCAGCATGTCGTAGGCAGCTTCCTCAATGGGAATTACCCTGCCCTGAAAGTTTATATTTATTACCTTTTTCATGTCAGTTCAATTTTATGGTTGGTTAAGGTTGGGATTGGTTGGTTTCGGATGATAGGTTTTCTACAGGTTGTGTAAGTGCATGAACAGCATCCGCCAGTTCCTGCCAGGTTCTTTCCAGTTCACCGTAGAATTCGAGGCCCTTATCGGTCATCACGAAATATTTACGGGGCGGTCCGCTATTGCTTTCTACCCAGCGGTAAGTTAGCAAACCTGCATTTTTTAATCGGGTAAGCAATGGATAGAGGGTACCCTCCAGGATGTGGAGGTTGGCTGCTTTCATCCGCTCTACCAGGTCGGAAGGATATACCTCGCCCTGGCGAATGATGGATAAAATACAAAACTCCAATACGCCCTTTCGCATCTGACTTTGTGTGTTCTGAATGTCCATAACCGGCGTTTTTGTCCTGCCGCTTTCCTTTGAAAATGGCAGGCGTTGTGATTGAATGATAGGTTTTCGTAAGGTCCTGGTTTATGCCAAATGCCTTCTAACGATTCTTGTTCTGCGGCTACGTTCCAGGTTCCAGAGATCAACCATACCAAAATTTGATTTGGGGTTTACCTGGGCAACATGGGCAGCTACGGTTTCTTTTACTTCTTTCACTAAGTTATTCAACTGGTTTTCGCCAAGTGCCTGAAAGAAGAAGTTGTTTTGCGTTTTCATGATTTCTTTATTTAGAATGTTTTTTATTTTTCAAGGTTGGGGGAGGATCTCTCTTTGGGGATTCTCCCGGTTCATTCCCTTTGACAACACAAAGATGTACATTTATTTGGTACTATGCAACACATAGTACCAGTTTTTTTCAAGTAATAGGTAGCGGACAATAACTGGCTTACTATAAAATATTGATTTTCAAATGAATATGAAAAATTCAAAAATTATCGAAATGGTGGGCGGTTCTATTTCTTGATGAGTGGCGGCAGTCTAAAAAACTTTAAAAATATTAATCGTATTTGTACGATTAATCAAAAATTCTCCTTTCCTTTGTCCTATCGTACAAAAACGATAAACCAATGGCATCCGCTAAAACAGACATATTTACACAGGAAGATCAGGACCTGGCCGCCATCGCCAAAGTGCTTTCGCACCCGGCCCGTATCGCTATCTTAAAGATCCTGGCCGCGCAGAATGCCTGCATCTGCGGCGAGATCGTAGAAATATTACCCCTGGCACAATCCACCGTTTCGCAGCATTTAAAAGAATTAAAGAACGCCGGCCTCATCAAAGGAACCATCGACGGACCCAAAAGCTGTTACTGCATCAACCGCGAAGCCTTTGAAAACCTCCACGGGGTTTTTGATTCTTTGTTTACCTCACTGAAAACGGAGAACGCCACCAACTGTTGTTAACAAACGCGCCTCTGCAGTTTTACGGAATGCGTTCCGTTAAAGTGCAAAGGCGTTATTACAAACCATAAAAAAAATAATATGCAAACCGAACAGGAATTAAAAGCATTGGTAAAAGAAAAGTACGGCGAGATCGCCGATCAATCGCGTACACAGAACCTGTCTTCCTGCTGCGGCTCCGGCTGCTGCAGCGATGAAGTGTATAACCTGATGGCAGATGATTATTCGCAACTGCAGGGTTATAACGCAGATGCGGATCTGGGCCTCGGCTGTGGTTTACCTACGCAATTTGCGCAGATCAAAAAAGGAGACGTGGTGATCGACCTTGGCAGTGGTGCCGGCAACGATTGTTTTGTAGCCCGTGCCGCCACCGGCGAAACAGGAAAAGTGATCGGCATCGATTTCACAGAAAAAATGATTGAGAAAGCGAGAGCCAACGCAGAGAAACTCGGTTATCACAATGTGGAATTCCGCTTTGGCGATATCGAACACATGCCCGTATCGGCCAATGTAGCCGATGTGGTAGTGAGCAACTGCGTACTCAACCTCGTTCCCAACAAGTTTAATGTATTAAAAGAAGTATACCGTGTATTAAAACCCGGCGGTCACTTCAGCATTTCTGATATTGTACTGGAAGGAGAACTGCCTGCACAATTAAAAGAAGCCGCCGAAATGTATGCGGGTTGTGTATCCGGTGCCATTCAGAAACAGGTGTACCTGGAACTGATCCATACCACCGGTTTTACCAATATCACCGTACAGAAAGAAAAACTGATCAATATCCCGGATGATATTCTCAGTAAC
>SCVK01000497.1 GCA_004297075.1 Chitinophagaceae bacterium | reverse complement strand
CCAGCATGGGAGAGTGGTATCTCTTATCTGGGGGTGTTGGATGTATTCCGCCATACGGATACAAGCATTTCCCACATTATTTCGATCACGATTGTGGAATGGAGACGTATGATTCCAGTGAACGTGATATGTTGTTCATGATCAAAAGCGCCGAATTGGCGCCTTCTCTCGGATAGATACGCGCAGCGTAGCTCTGAGGGAGATTGTGAAAGCTCAACCTATGAGCACTTTATCTGACCGAATTAATATAGCGAACGCCCCTGGATATTGGGCCGTCGAGATCCATCTTGGCGAGGCCGCGCAGGGCCGCCGATATCTGTGTCACGCCGAAAACGACCGGGCCGCCGTCAATATGGCGGGTCGTCTGATGGGATCGTCTGTGGAGGCGCGCGGCTTCGACAGCCTCTGGATCAAGGAAGCGCTGCTGGAACGGAAGCGCTCGTCGCTGCCGGACATGGGACGTCACCAGATCGTGTCGAGCTCCAAGGAGTGGGACAGGCTGGTCGAAGCTCACGAGGCTTCAGAAGCCGAAGACCCGCTGCGGTCCTAGAGGCGTGGTGATGTCCCAGCACCTGAAGCTCTATCCTGGCGCGGCGACGAACGACTCGACGCGCAACCGGCATTGGATTTCGCAGGAGAACCAGGTTCACGGGCGCGGCCAAGACGTGGCCAAGCCCGTGGAGCCGGTCCCGGTCAACCCCGTAGCCGTGTGGGAGGACGACGGCGGCGCCGCCGCCTCGTTTCCGACTGGAAGCCACAGAACGGTGCGTCGTGCGAGTTAGGGCGGCGAACGGATAGGCGCGTAGCGCCTATCCGTGCCCTATGGGTCAGAAGCCGAGCTGGCGTCCGGCCAGGTCGCGCAGGATCTCTTCCGAGCCGCCGCCGATGACGAAGATGCGCGCCTCGCGGTAGATGCGCTCGACGCGGTTGTCGCCGGTGTAGGCGCGGCCGCTCAGGACCTGCAGGCTCTCGCGAGCGACGAACTCCAGGGTCGTGGTCGCCTGGACCTTCATCATCGCCAGCTCGGCCACCGGGGTCTCGCCCTGGTGGAAGCGCCAGACCAGGATGTCGAGGAAGGCGTAGCAGGCGTTCACCCGCTGGATCATCTCGACGATCTTGTGGCGGATG
>SCVK01000496.1 GCA_004297075.1 Chitinophagaceae bacterium | reverse complement strand
CCTGTCATGTCTCGGGTTGGTCCGGACAGTGTTGATGTCTCAGGTAAGTGTGGACACTCGGGGTCGTTTGGGTCCACCGGGTGATTTCTTGCCGTTGCCGTAGTAGGTCTTGCCGGGTATGAGGTCGACGGTGCGGAGGTGGTCGCCGTGGGGTCCGAAGACGTCGAGGTGGTGGCCGGTGTTGATGACGGTGACGGTTTCGCGGGCGTGTTCTCGGCCCAGGGCGATGATGCGGCGGCGGATGTTGAGCTCGCCGTCCTTGGTCAGTAGGTACTGACGCCCGGTGACCTTTAGACCCCGTTCGGGATCGCTGGTCCCGATGGGCTCAGACGGTGTGGGTGGGATCGCCCTGGGGTCCTCGGCTAGGGCTTGGGCCGGGGTCCGCATCTGGATCGCTTGGTGTGGCCGGTGGTGGTTGTAGGTGTCCTCGAAGAGGCCCAAGAGGCGCTGTAGGTGGGCGAGGTCCTCAGGGGCCTCGTGGGCGGTGAGCCAGCGTTGGGTGGTCTGGTGGATCCGTTCGTTCTTGCCCTGGGTCTGGGGGTGACCGGGCTTCCCGGTGATCGGTTTACAGCCCAGCTCCCGTAGTCGAGCCACGAGCTTGGTGGTGCGACCGAGGCGGTCCTGGTTGAACGCGGTGCCGTTGTCGGACAGGAACAGGCAGGGGACCTGACCTGCGGCGGTAATGGCTTTGTCGAGCACGACCAGGGCGTCGATGACGTTCTCGCTGGTCGCGACGTGGGTGGCGAGCAGATACCGGGAGTGGTCATCGAGGACCTGGTAGACACACGCGGTGCTGCCATCGCCCAGCGGCCACCAGAACGCGTCGAGCTGCCAGCACTCGTGGACCGCGGCGAACTCGAAGCGGCGATACGAGGACCGGGGCCGCTTCTGCGGCTGCGGGGCCACCATCCCGTGACGGGTGAAGAGCCGCGCCAGCGTTGAGGTGGCCGGCGCTGAAAGGCCAAGCTGTTGGAGGTGCCACCGCACCGTGAGCGGCCCGTGGTCCAGGCCCTGATCGGCGAGGTCCTTGCGGATCTCGACCGCGAGATCCTCCACCGCCGCGGGGATCGCCTGCGGATGCCGCGGCGTGGACAACTGCCGCGGCCGCGCGGACATCGCCGCGACCGGGCCTTCCTCGCGCGCTCGTCGACGGATCTCGTAGAACTGCGACTTCGAGACCCCACTGGCGCGGATGAACCTGCTCACCGCCCCACGCGGCG
>SCVK01000125.1 GCA_004297075.1 Chitinophagaceae bacterium | reverse complement strand
ACCGAAATTCGTTTTAATGTTGTGCATGCGTTTTAGCTAGTTTAGTCACTTACTAAGACAATCGCACAACATTTTTTGCTTCATTGATTATCAACTATTTTTAATAGCACAACACGTTAAAAATTAGAAATTAAAAATGGAGAGGCATTTCTGTGCAGCTCTGTGTTTTCTGTTGCTCTGTGTTGAAAAAAACTACAGAGCAAATTTCCAGGAAGCAATTATCTTTTAACACAGATGGCACGGAGAAACACAGCGCATCAGATTTTTAATTCTTAATTTTTAATTTTTAATTTTTAATTTTTAATTTTTAATCGCCTCATCGTAATCCTCCTTCATTTATTGCGGAAGCGGTCCACTCTTTTCAGGAATACCGCAAACAACTGTCCGGCGTCGGGGGTTAGTTGGAAGTAAAAGATGCCACCGATCATGATACCGGAGAAACTGATGCCACGCAGGATAAGTCCGGGCCAGCCGTGGATATCTTTCATGAGGAAATAACAAAAACCATAGGCAGCTGCCGCTAACAGGAAGGAATACAGGGTTTTAATGGTAAAGGGCTGCATGTTGAACTTTCTGCGCAGAAACTCGAAGCGGATAAAGTTATATACGGTGTACGCCGTTAATTCAGCAAAGGCAGAACCAATGATGCCGTAGTTTTTGATGAGGAAATAGGTAAGGGGCAAACGGAAAGCAAGTAAGATTACCCCACTGTAAAAATCAAAGCGCCAGAAGGTGGAGGTATTGATGACCATAGCATTCAACCCCGTACCGGCATCAATGATGCGCACCATGCCGAGAATGAACAATACCCCCAATCCATCAGAATAATCTTTCTGAATATTGAGTACCTGCATCCCATCCACCACATTCAACCAGATATTACCGAAAATAAACAAAGACATCAGCAGCAGGTTGATGCAGGATCGCTGGTAAATACGGTAGATCTCTTTATAGTCCTTGTCTTTCCAGGCGCGGGAGAGAATACCTGCCGAAATGGACTGGATACTGCGTTGCGGCACCTGTATCAGGTTGGCTGCATATTGTGCAAACACGAATATACCCGTGGCCGTGAGTCCTTTTAAACTGGCAATGATGAGGCTGTCGATGGTAGCTGCTACGGCTGCGATAAAAGTTCCGCCAAAGATCAGCGCCTGCATGCCCACAAGCTTCTTCCAGAATTTGCGGGTTACCCGGCTGATGGAAAAAATAAGGTATAAATGCCCGGAGCGATAGAGATAAACCAATAATATCAGGAATACAACCAGGTACTGGAAAGCGAACAGGTAAACAAAATAATGAAAGGAAATGACCTTGAAATAGAACAGCAGAATGAGTACACTGGTTAAAATACGGAGCCCAGTTTCTTTCAGAAAATTAGAGATCACCGATTTATGTACCGCCCAGCAGAAACTTTCAATCACCGAAAAGAACAGCATGCCCATAGCAAAGGGAAACAGCCAGAAATAATAATCCACCACCAGCTGCGAATTCTCAGAGAATTTGCGGATAAACAAAGGTTGAAAATACCAACCGCCCCATAAGACCAGCAGGAACCCGAAAAAAGAAGCCAGTAAAGCCCATGAAAGCAGATCGATCTTTTTCTCTGGTAGATTGTCTTTGTAATAGGGATAAAATTTATAGATCACCGGAATCACACCCAGCGAACCAAAGGCGAACATGATCTGTCCGAAATCGAAAAAGATCCTGGTTAAAGCGTATTGACTTGGCGTAAATACATTGCCCGACTCATAAAAAAAGAAAGGGGTAGTAGTGGTATAGAAGTAGTTATTGATGAACCCTATCAGAAATCCAATATACACGAGTATACTTGAGATGATGGTCTGTTTCCGTATACTACCCATGTTGGTAATTAATAATTAACAATTAGCAATTAATAATTTTTGTGTCTGCTACAATTGATCGCTTTGCGGTAATAAGGATGTGTATGTTTATAATCAATAATTACTGACTACTAATTATTAATTCCTAATTACAAACTTCCCTGTTTCACCTGCACATAAAAATTCTTCTCAATCTCTTTCAAAGGAAACGTTGCCCAGTCTCCCGGTTTCAGTTCTTTGGTATTCCATTTATTGGATTCGGGGCCGAGTAATAGTCCGCCTTTGGATGTATGCAGGAATATCGGGAGGTTAAATCCATCTACACAATTGGTGTACCGGTACGAGAGTTTGGTTTTATCGGCTGAAATGGCATATTCAAAAACCGGCACCTGTGTGGTACGCAGGTACTGGTCGAAAATCTTGTTCACGTTGCTGCCGAAGAACTGGCTCACTACCTGCTGGATATCTTCGGTAGTAACCGTTTGGTGGTAGAATTTTTTACCCATAAAACGGAGCATCTCCCGAAACTTTTCATCATCATTCATGGCATGGCGGATGCTGTGGAGCATATTGCCCGATTTGGGATACATATCGCCACTGCCTTCCTTATTCACCCCATAAGGGCCAATAATGGGTTTATCGTTCTGGATACCACGGCGGCTTCCATAATTGTATTCGTTACCGGCCTGTTTGCCGTATACATAATCCGTGAACAGGGTTTCGGAATAATTGGTGAAGCCTTCATGGATCCACATATCGGCCAGGTCTTTACTGGTAATGCTGTTGGCAAACCATTCGTGACCGCTTTCGTGTACAATAATAAAGTCCCATTTCAGTCCCCAGCCACTGCCACTCAG
>SCVK01000124.1 GCA_004297075.1 Chitinophagaceae bacterium | reverse complement strand
TCGCGGGATCATCGTGAACAGAAAATATTAAAGAAAACAGAGTATGAGTAACGAAGCTGTTTTACATGCACATTCAGATGCTGCAACACATGATGCACATGGTGATCATCATCATGAACACGACCATCATGAGACCTTCATCAGTAAATATGTGTTCAGCCAGGATCACAAAATGATCGCCAAACAATTCCTGATCACAGGTATGTTCTGGGCGGTGCTGGGTGGTTTAATGAGTGTGCTGTTCCGTCTGCAACTGGGTTATCCCGATGCTACTTTCCCCTGGCTGGAAGATATCCTGGGTAAATGGGCCAAAGGTGGCCGTATTACGCCGGAAGCCTATTACGCACTGGTTACCACACACGGAACCGTACTGGTATTCTTTGTATTAACAGCCGGATTAAGCGGAACCTTCGCCAACTTCCTGATTCCTTTACAGATCGGTGCAAGGGATATGGCTTCTCCTTTCATGAATATGCTCAGTTACTGGTTCTTCTTTGCAGCCAGTGTGGTGATGTTATCTTCTATTTTTGTTGAAACCGGTCCTTTTAGCGGCGGTTGGACAGCCTATCCTCCCTTAAGCGCCCTGGGCGATGCGTCGCCGGGTTCTAAAACGGGTATGGATCTATGGATCGTTTCTATGGCCCTGTTTGTGGTATCTTCTTTACTGGGTGGCCTGAACTATATCGCTACCATCCTGAACATGCGTACCAAAGGCATGAGCATGACCCGTTTGCCATTAACCATCTGGGCCCTGTTCTTTACCGCTGTTTTGGGCGTATTGTCTTTCCCTGTATTGTTCTCAGGTTTTATCCTGCTGATCTTCGATCGTAATTTCGGAACCAGCTTCTATCTCTCTGATATCTTCATCAGTGGCGTAGGTGCCTTACCTAACGAAGGTGGTAGTGCCATCCTGTACCAGCACTTGTTCTGGTTCCTGGGTCACCCCGAGGTATATATCATTCTTTTACCGGCCATGGGTATGGTATCAGAGATCATGTCGGTGAATTCGCGCAAACCTATCTTCGGATATATGGCCATGATCGGTTCGCTGTTTGCGATCGCCATCCTCGCCTTCCTGGTATGGGCGCACCATATGTTTGTTACCGGACTGAATCCTTTCCTTGGTTCCGTATTCGTACTGTTAACCCTGCTGATTGCGGTACCTTCTGCGATCAAGGTATTTAACTGGTTAACCACTTTGTGGAGAGGTAATATCCGTTTCACACCGGGTATGATGTTCGCCATCGGTTTTGTAAGTTTATTTATTTCGGGTGGATTAACCGGTATCTGGTTAGGAAACTCTGCACTGGATATTCACCTGCACGATACCTATTTCGTCATTGCCCACTTCCACATTGTAATGGGTGTGGCATCTATGTTCGGTATGTTTGCCGGTATCTATCACTGGTTCCCTAAAATGTATGGCCGTTACCTCAACAATTCTCTGGGGTATATCCACTTCTGGGTAACCATTGCCGGTGCTTATATGATCTTCTGGCCCATGCACTACGAGGGCCTGGCCGGTATGCCACGTCGTTACTACGATTACAGCATCTGGGAAAGCTTCAAACAGTTTGCAGAGCTGAACCGTTTCATCAGTACCGTAGCAATGATCGTATTTGCTGTACAGCTGTTGTTCCTGTTCAATTTCTTCTACTCTATTTTCAAAGGAAGAAAAGTAACCGTACAGAATCCATGGGGTTCCAATACACTGGAGTGGACCACACCGATCCGTCCGGGTCATGGTAACTGGGTAGGTGAAATTCCGGAAGTACACCGTTGGGCGTACGATTACGGTAAGGATGGAAAAGATTTTATTTCCCAGACCACACCGGTAGGAGCAGACGAAAGTCATCACTAAGAAATAATCATACCGGCCTGTTCTTATGAAGGCTGGTTAACATAGATGCAATGCTCCCGGTTACCGGGAGCATTGTTTTTAACTGCGATAAAAAAGATAGGAGTGCAGTACCACACCGGTGCCAAATTCATTCCTGTCAGAACCAATATGAAGGGAACGGTAAATACATCCACTTCTTTTTCACTGGCGTCTAAAGTGAAGGATTATTTTCAGCTGATCAAGTTCACGCTGAGTTTTACCGTGGTATTCTCCTGCGTTATCTGTTATTTACTGGCACCCAATGTAGTGGAATACGATTGGTGGATGATCTTCCTCCTGTTTGTAGCAGGTATGCTCATCACCGGCAGTGCCAATGCCATTAACCAGGCGGTAGAAAAAGATACGGATGCCATGATGAAACGGACCTCTTCGCGCCCGGTAGCGGATGGAAGAATGAGCCAGCAGGAAGCTTACACTTTTGCAACCCTGGCCGGTTCGGTAGGTGTTTTTATGATCGGCTGGTTCTTTACCACCGATGAGAACGCGTTTAACTGGAATGCCGCTTTGTTATCTGCTTTCAGCCTGTTTTTATATGCATTTATCTATACCCCGCTTAAGAAGATCAATTCCATTGCCGTACTGGTAGGAGCGTTTCCCGGAGCACTGCCCTGCCTGATCGGTTGGGTAGCGGCTACCAATATGCTCAATCCACTGGGTACCGTAGTGGCCAATGGCAAAGAGTTCTCTAATGTAGGTGGGTGGATCCTGTTTGCCATCCAGTTTCTCTGGCAGTTCCCGCATTTCTGGGCCATTGCCTGGGTAGCGCATGGTGATTACAGCAAAGCAGGTTTCAAATTGCTGCCTGCAGATAAGGGACCCACCCGTTTTACAGCCGTGCAAGGTATCATGTATTCAGTATTAATGATACCGGTTGGTATTCTGCCATATTATTTTGGTATGACGGGGCAGGTAAGCATGTGGATCCTGGTTGTTAGCAACCTGTTCATGGTTTTTCAGAGTCTGCGTTTGTACAAAGAGATGAATGCAAAAGCGGCCAGGAGAGTGATGTTCAGCAGCTATATCTACTTACCTATCGTACTATTGGCCCTTTTGGCAGATAAAATCAGATAATAACTAAATAAATGAACGTGACAATGACAACAGTGCAGCCTAACGAACCCAGCCGGATCCATCCGCATAAGTTTACCTTGTGGGTGGGCATGGGAAGCATCATCATGATGTTTGCCGGTTTAACCAGTGCCTATGTGGTAAAAAAGAACCAGAGTAACTGGCTGGAGTTTAACCTGCCCCAGATATTCTGGTACTCAACTTTTGTGATCCTGCTCAGCAGTGTTACCATTCATCTTACCGTAAAAGCCTTTAAAGCGAGGGAAATGGGCCGTTACCGTTTGCTGATTACCCTCACCGCGGCGCTGGGTGTGCTGTTTCTGGTGCTGCAGTTGCTCGGGTTCAGGGAATTACAGAATAGTAATATTGCGCTGGTAGGAGCCAAGAGCAATTCAGCGGCTTCTTTTCTTTTCGTGATCACCGGTTTGCACATGTTGCATATACTCGGCGGTGTAATAGCCCTGCTGATTATTTTTGCCCGTGCGTATGCCGTAAAAGTCAAGAATTACAGTAGTTTGCCGATAGAAATGGCGGCCACTTACTGGCACTTTGTAGATGTACTCTGGATCTATTTATTCATCTTTTATAACTGGATCGGGTAGTTGAAGAAAAAGTTGGGGTTTATTCACCTTTTTTGAACACTAGCCAATATTTTTGTAACGAAATTTCAGATAACTCATGTCAACAGCAACAGTTACACCCACCAAGTTGTGGGGCGGCGGGAAGAGCCCTTTTAATGTAGAGTACGGCAAATTGATGATGTGGTACTTTTTGATGAGTGATGCTTTCACTTTTGGCGCCTTCCTGATCTCTTA
>SCVK01000123.1 GCA_004297075.1 Chitinophagaceae bacterium | reverse complement strand
CCCAAACACATGGAGCCTGCCGCATTTAATGAAGTACGTGATTATATCAGTGAAAAAGTAAAGGAATTGCTGAAAACCTTATGAGGTTTTGTTCCCATCGTTGTTAGAACCGATCAGGGCCTCGATCAGTGAAGAAACAAAACTGACCACCAGGCTGAACAGTAAAGCAGATACCCAACCATCTACCGTAAAACCCGGCACCAGGCTGGCGGCCCATTTAATGATCAGGATATTGATGAATAAGAGGAAGAGCCCGAGGGTAATAATGGTAATGGGAATGGTTAGGATGATCAGGATAGGTTTGATAAAACTGTTCAGCAAACCCAGCACTACGGCCACCAGCAAAGCCGTTACCGTACTATCTACCTGCACCCCCTTTAATATATAAGCGGCGAACAGAACAGCCACTGCTGTGGCGATGGTTTTAGCAAAGAACCTTCCCATATGAATCTATTGAAAGGTTAAGTTACCATTTTAATATCGAATATCGAACAGGGAACGCCGAATGTCGATCGGAGAGTTACTTCGGCGTTGGATATTCCCTGTTCGATATTCGATATTCAAAACCACTACACCACTACCACTTCATAAAACGAATCCGGCTCGAGGTAATGCTGGGCAAGGGCCTGGATCTCTTCGGCGGTGATGGTTTGTACGGTTTTGATGCTGTTGTAGAAATATTCTTCGGTCAGGCCATTCAGGATATAATTCTTCCAGCGGGCAATGATCTGGAACGGGCCATCCAGATCCCCCAGCAGGGAGCCGATCATATAATTACGTACCAGGTCCAGTTCTTCCGCCTCTACCGGTTCATTCCGCAGAATGGCCATTTCTTTGTACACTTCTTCAATCGTAGCGGCGCATACATCCCGACCCGCTTCGGTGCTGATCATCCAGGCACTGGTGTGGATATGGTTCTGCATATAACTGTGTATGCCGTAGGTATATCCTTTGTCTTCGCGGATATTACTCATCAGTCTGGATCCAAAAAAACCACCGAAGATATTATTCAGCACCTGTGCCTTTGAAAAATCGGGATGGTGCCTGTTAGGGAAGGGCCGCGCAATACGGATGGCACCCTGTACACCATTCTCATCATTGACGATATTGTATTTTTTGATCTCTGCAGGGTTCGTATCAAAATTAACCGCAGGCAGGTTTTTCGGCTGAAAAGGCAGGTGCCCAAAATTAGTATTCAATTGTTGCTGAATATCCACCGGTAATTTACCTGCCACAAATACCAGGCATTTACCCGCCGTATAAAATTTCCGGTAAAAAACATCCAGCTCCCCGCGCTGCAGGTTATCGTAATCCAATGTGGAAGTATATTTTCCATAGGGATGATGAAACCCATATACATATTCATCGATCAAGCGGTTAGCGATAAAGTCGCATTTCTTCAGGTTCACTTCCAGCCTTTGTTTCTGGTTCTGCTTGTAGATGGCCAGCTCTTCTTCCGGGAAAATACATTCCGTCATCAATTCGGCTACTACCGGCAACAGTTCAGGCAAATGTTTACTGAGGCAATGCAGGCTAATGGTAGCTGTTTCATTATAACAGCTCCTGTTCAGGTAAGCACCATAAAAATCAAAATGCTCATTTATGGCAAAGGCTTTCTTCTGCCGGGTTCCGTTCTTGAGCATGAAATTAGTGGTGGCAGCCACAATGTTTTTTTCTTCGTACCAGTTACCCGCATAAAATACCCATTCTATCAGTATTACTTCCTGTGCCCCCGCATCGATCGTGTACACAGGCACGCCGTTGTCCAGGGTAAAATGTTCGTAGGGTGGCAATTGCAATTGCATATTAACCGCATCAATGATCTCCGGCGCACTTGTTCTATTGGTCATGCTCTTTACTTAGTGTGATAAAATAAGGTATTGCTGTTATCGTTCCTGAATACTTCCTGGCAGTATTGCTGCACATCTGCCGCTGTAATTTCCTGGTAACGCGCCAGTTCGGTATTCATCAGTTCCGCATCGCCCAACAGTTCGTACATGGCCAGGCTGTTGGCCCGGCTCATCACGCCCATATCTTCAAACGCAATTACGCTCTCAGTTTTGTTTTTCACTTTCTGCAGTTCGGTATCGCTGATAGCTACTGCCTGTATTTTCCCGATCTCTTCATCAACAGCTTTGGCAGCTGCTTCCATGGCAACCCCTTTCACCAGTTTGCCTTCTACGGCCAGCAGGCCTTTGTCAATACTGCCGAAATGATAACAATCAATACTGGAGAACAGCTGTTTCTCTTTTACCAGTGCCTGGTATAAACGCGATGATCCGCCGCCGCCCAGCACTTCTGTGGCAAGGTCCATTACATAATAACCTTTATCGAGCCGCGCATCCATATGCCAGGTTTTGATAAAAGCATCCAATGGCACATCGGCATATACTTCTGCCACACGGGCGGCTGTTTGCCGGGGTTCCTGCGGCAGTGAGCGCTTGTATTTTTCTCCCATGGGGATATCACCAAACCATTTCTGCGCCAGTTGTTTGATCTTTTCCAGTTCCACATGTCCTGCCACCACCAGGATCGCATTTACGGGCCGGTAATGTTTGAAGAAAAAATTCTTTACATCGTCGATATGTGCATTCTCTACATGACTCAGTTCCTTCCCGATCGTCATCCAGCGATAGGGATGCGTGGTATAAGCCAGCTCCCGCATTTTATGCCACACATCGCCATAAGGTTTATTGATATAATGTTCCTTGAACTCTTCGCACACCACTTTTTTCTGTACATCCAGGCTTTTTTGTCCGAAGGCAAGACTCAACATCCGGTCACTCTCCAGCCAGAAAGC
>SCVK01000495.1 GCA_004297075.1 Chitinophagaceae bacterium | reverse complement strand
AGTGTCTACTTTACCAATACCCGGAAACAGGGATAAGGTAAGCTGCTCATCAAAATATCCTATTTTAACTGCCTGTGCTTTGGTTGTGTTGGTAAAAAGGATGCAAGCTGCAACAGCCACACACACAAATAATAATTTCTTCATTGTAGTGAATTTATGATTGGTTTGGTTTACACTAGTTTTTAATACCCAGCTCTTTCAGCACATCTTCGCTTTTATCCAGCTTGGGGTCGGCAAATATAATGGTAATTCCTTCACTTTTATCGAGTACAAAATCATAGGCTTTTGAGATGGCCATTTTCTGTACAGCGTTGTAAACTTTGTCCTGTACCGGCTTTACGAGCTTCTGGCGCTCCTTAAACAGGTCGCCCTCGTAACCAAAACGGCGCTTTTGCAGTTCGCGTACTTCCTTCTCCCTGACAAACAGTTCATCTTCTCTTTTTTTCTTCAGCTCGTCGGTCAGCATAAAAGCTTCAGCCTCATAATTCTTGTACATCTTATCCAGCTGGGCCTGTTTATCGTCGATCTCTTTCTGCCATTGCTCGCCCACCAGTTGCAGTTTTTTATCCGCATCCCGGTATTCGGGAATCTTGCTGAGGATATACTTGGTGTCGATGATAGCGTAACGCTGTGCCTGACTGGCAAATGCCAATCCCACAAAAGCGATCAGGAGTAAGAGTGTCTTTTTCATAAATAGTCGGTTTAGGTTTGATGGGTTATTCCGGCTCAAAGCCCAGCATAAAGGTAAACCTTGTAGCATCTTTGAGCGCACCTCCCTGTGTAAACCTATCCAATCCTATGCCATAATCAAATCCAAGCAAACCAAACATAGGCAGGAAGAAACGCATACCCAGACCTACGGAACGTCTCAGCTTAAATGGATTGTAATCTTTAAAATCATACCATCCGTTGGCCGCTTCAAAGAATCCAAGGGCATAAATGGTGCTGCTTGGGTTCAGGCTGAGCGGATAACGCATTTCGAGGGTATACTTATTGAAAATGGTAAAGTACTGGCTGGCCGTTTGTTTATCGGGGTTGATCTTAGGATTC
>SCVK01000494.1 GCA_004297075.1 Chitinophagaceae bacterium | reverse complement strand
CGGGCGACCGGGTTCACGAGATCATCGCTGCCACAACCGGACTGGCTGCACTGAGCCGCTATCTGGACGAGGACGTGCGGATCGAGGTGTTCATCGCCACCGATGTTCCCGCCGTATCGGTTGCCAGCACCGACGGACTCGACGTGCGATGAGGCCCGAGGCTCCGGTCGCTATTCGGTGGACTTCGCCGCGTCGTCGACCAACTGCACGGCGAGATCGGCCAGTTTGACGTTGGTGTCCTGAGAGAGCTTGGCCAGCAACGCGAATGCCGCCTGCGAATTGAGGTTGTAGCGTTCCATCAGCATGCCCTTGGCCTGCCCGATCAGATCCCGGCTGGTCAGCGCGGCCCTGATCTGCTGTTCTTCCCGGGCGCTGGAGAACGCGATGGCCGCGTGCGCAGCGAACAACGAACCAATGGATTCGGCCTCGGCCGAGAACGCGCCGGTTCGCGTCGAATGCAGGTTGAGTGCGCCGAAGTTGAACCCTTCGACGTAGAGCTGAAAGCAGATCATGCTCTTGACCCCGAGCGCAGACGCTGCATCGGTGAACTGTGGCCAGCGGGTCTCGCTGTCCATGTCGTCGATACGGATGGTCGTCTGTTCGATCGCCGACTCGAGGCACGGCCCCTCGCCCAGCTGCTCCTGAATCTTGTCGCAGTGCCCGGCAATTTCTCCCGACAGAGCGGCGCTGTGCACGAACTTGCCCTGCATGACCGTCGTGATGGATGCGTACTCGGCATTGGGGACCTGAGCGACCGCGGCCTCGGTGATCATGGCCAGGACGCGATCGGGATCGGAATGCTGACGCCGCAGCTTCTCGGCCACCTCGGCCAGCCGGCGACTCAGCTGGAAGTCGGTAACCCGCGGGAGGGCGCCCGACGCGTTCAGTGTCTGCTCGCTGATGGTGGTCACCTCGTCCTACTGCTGCACTCTGCCCGCGACTGCACTCTGCCCACTATTGCGCAGGGGGCGTACCCGGTATCGGCGGATGCCGACAACACAGGATACGCCCCTGGGCGCTGAGCTCAACGACCGTAAGCGAGGCTCACAGAGCGCTGGGTGCCACCAGAGAGTGCACGAAGCCGATCTTCTTCACGACGGTCGCCGGCAGCACGAACGGGTACAGGTCCTGGTGACCCATCGATCGGTTGATCTGGTTGAGTGCCCACGACAACGGCAGCCACCAGTCGATGATCTGATCGAAGCCGACCTCGCCGGGCAGCGGGCTTTCGAGGGTCGATCCGGCCGGTGCCATCCCGAATGCCGCGGCCGTGTCGAGGGTGTCGCGGATGTGCAGGTAGTGGGCGAAGGT
>SCVK01000122.1 GCA_004297075.1 Chitinophagaceae bacterium | reverse complement strand
TGATCGCTAAAGAAATTCCTTTGCGCAGAAAACGAAAAGTTCTCCGCTCTTCATTAACCCCAGCTTTTAAGCTGGGGGTCGGCGCATAACTAAGTATATCGGGCTTCAGCCCTGACATCCACATCACAAAGTAGCAATATCTCCACCCGCAAAATCATGTTCATAGTCACCCTTGATCCTTTCCATCGATGGATTGAAATAACCGAAGCGTAGATTCGGGAACTCTTCCCGCAACAGGTCCATCAGCTGTTTTACACCCAGCATTTCGCCGGTATCGTGTACACCGATCTTGCCCATATACCAATCCGGATCAATATTGAAATTGCGCCACTGGATCATACAGAGGTCCGTATCGATGATGAGTTTGCGCAGGGCCTCGTATTCTTCTACGGTATCCGTCATACCCGGAAATACAAAATAGTTGATGCTCGTCCAGCCACCGAAACTCCGCACTACTTTCAGACTCTCAATAATATCTTCGAATGTATAGTTGTTGGGGCGGTAGTAAGGTTCGTAAATATGTTTCCTGGCCGAGTTGGTGCTTACGCGGATGCTGTTCAGTCCCGCTTCGCACAAGGCCCTTACCGCATCGGGCTTGGAACCGTTGGTATTGATATTGATACTGCCTTTGGGTGTATGTTTTCTTATCTCGATAATGGCTTCGCGGATGGTTTCCCACATCAGCAGGGGTTCTCCCTCACATCCCTGTCCGAAACTCACAATCGGAAAAGGTGCATTCATCAGGTGCGGTACCGTAAACTCCACGATCTCTTCTGCCAGGGGTTTGAAAGTGAGCCGGTCCTGGGTAGAAACAATGGTTTCTTCTTCGGGCTGAAAAGAGATACAACCAATACAATTGGCATTACAGGCGGGTGATGTAGGAACAGGACATTCCCATCTGCCCAGCGCAAAATTGCGGGCTGCCGGACAGTGGTAGGTCATGCAGCATTTTTCCATCAGGTGTTTTACCAGCCTATTTTCCGGGTAAGCGGCCAGTAACTGGTGGGCACCGGTGTCAATTTTGGTATCATCATAACCCGCACATTCCTGGCGGATATCTTTTTCGATCCTTACGGCTGGTACATAGTGTTTGTTATCGTGCCAGCCCACTGCGGTATAACAGAACAAAGGCAGGGTAGGAGCATCGGGCAGGGTTTCGTAGGCGGCAATATAGAGGCCGGTATGTGCCGGTGGAATAAAAGCCGCCACGGCCCAGCCCTTTTCGCACAAACGCATCTCACCGGTCTTCACATCAATACCAATGCCGCGTCTGCCGGGCAATTCGTATAAATTGCCCCCGTCTGGCAGTTCAATCCATTCTTCTGTAGGAATGGGGAAAGCATCCCAACCTGCACGGCCCGCTGCGTAGAGGGTAGGGTCTTCAAAAATATTTCCTTTCCCGTCTGAATACAGCAGAAAGGGTGATTGTGTAATAGCCATGTATGAAATGTAAGGATGAAAACTGTTCTGGGTTCCGGGTTCTGCGTTTTGCCTATAGCGTTTAGCATTCAGCGTTATGCGTTCAGCCTACCCCTGCAAAACTCGTTAAATTCTGCTTCTTCTGCGGCAGAACCGCTGGATTCTATTTCTTTCTGGATGAGTTTGTTGTTCTTCAGGTCGATGGTGAGGATGCCGTCTTTCAATACCACATTGGTTACATCCTGCCAGGAATAATTCTTTTTAGGCAGGGAGTTAACTACGATCCCGTTCCCGTCAAAAGCGATCTCCTGCGGAAATTTCACCTGTTTTTCAGAGATCACCGCCAGGAAATACAGGAAAGTAATCCAGTGTACCTGGAACAAGGATCCGAGGCCGATGGTAGCGAGCAGCAGCCCGAGGCGGTAAAAAGGCATATGCCCCTTTTGGGCCTGCCGGGTACAGTAAATCCACCAGCCGGCAATACCTGCCATCAATACAATCAGGTAGGCGCTGAACCAGGTAAAGGGAATCCAGAATACGGTATACCCCAGAATGGCGAGGGCGATCATCAGCATAAAACGGCTGACAAGATCCACGAGCATATAACCGGGCTTGCGGAGTACTATGATGTAGTCGTACACTTTCATGCAGGTAAGTTAGGATTGATTATTGACCAGCAGGTTACACAAACGCCAGAGGATACGGGCACCCACATTACTGTCCCAGTCTGTCTGCCCCACGCCGATCTCCACCAGATCGAAGCCAATAATCATACGGCCGCTGGCAGTAATTTTTTTAATGAGATAAAACACTTCTTCAGTTTCAAAACCGCCGGGTACAGGGGTGCCGGTATTCGGACTGTATTTCCGGTCAAGGCCATCAATATCAATACTCAGGTATACTTTTTGCGGGAGATGATTCACAATCTCGTCTACAATCTGCTTCCAGGTTTCTCCCTCATATTGTCTTTCTTTGATCTGCTTATCCTGGTAACAAACAATTTTAAAATCACTGTTACAGATAAGGTTCCATTCTTCTTCAGCGTAATCGCGGATGCCTACCTGCACCAGTTTTTGAAGGGAGGAGATTTCCTGCAATGCATTATACATGACCGAAGCATGTGAATACACAAAATGTTCATAGGATTTGCGCAGGTCGCAATGGGCGTCTATCTGCAATACCCCAAAATCGCCATGTTTTTCGCCCAGGGAACGCATGAAACCGAAAGAAGTACTGTGGTCTCCACCCAGTAAGGCCACCAGTTTGCCTTGATCAAGCAGCTCTTTGGTCTGGTCAAATACCCACTGGTTCATCATTTTGCTGCCTTCATTGATATCTTTCAGGCTTTTGCACATAAACTTATTCTTCTCTACACATGCTCCGCGGGAGATATAATCGATATAGAGTTCGGCTTCTTTGCGCAGGTAATCACTTTTCATGAGGATCTTCCTGTCAACCTCACGCATAAAAAATCCCTGTTTCCAGCCATAATTCCCATCCACATCAAACAGGTCTACCTGTTTACTGGCTTTGAAAATATGGTCCGCTGCACGGGCGGTACCGGCGCCATAACTCACGGTTACTTCCCAGGGTACGGGCAGGATCACCAGACGGGCATCTTCTTCGGTAAAGGGAAGGCCAAAAATATTGTTGTTGGGATTGCCTACCCCATTGGGGTCAAATTGCGATAAATCGGCCATGGTGTTATCTTATAATTGCAAACAGCCCGCAAATTTAGTGGCTATTTTCTGAATTCGGGTAAGATTAATCTGTGTAGGGTTCCAGAGACAAAAATTGCCGCAAACCCTCACGAAAGCTGGGTTTTTTACAGACGGGTGAAGGAAAACAGATTTTTAACATCCTTCCCGGCGAATCATCGGCTTTTGCCATTCCAATTTGGGCTACTTTTGCAGCATAAACGGAACGTTATGAAGAAAATGCACATCATCGTCCTTGTCTGTATTGCTGCTGCCATCGTGGTGCTGATCAGTTATACGGGGGATCTGACCACATATGAAACCATCGCTTCTGCCAAGGAGAAGGAAGGTAAATTCGTGAACCTGATCGTAAAACTGGATAAAGCGCAGCCGATGGAGTACGATGCCGTTAAAAACCCTAACTACCTTACTTTCACTGCCGTAGATACACTGGGCAATAATATCAAAGTGGTGTACCATAATAACAAACCCACCGATATGGAAAAAAGCGAGCGCCTGGTGCTGAAAGGACGGGTACAGGGCGATCATTTTGAATGCAAGGATATCCTGCTGAAATGCCCTTCCAAGTACAAGGATGATCCCAAAGCCAATAAAACCATCCAGACCAATTCCTGATTGTTACGTTACAACCGTTAACTGCTTTTCCTTACCAGAACCTACGCTACATGAACTATATCGGAGAACATTTATTGCCGGGCCAGATCGGACATTTTTTTGCCGTACTCTCCCTGGTGGTTTCCTTATTGGCTACCGTTACTTATGCCCTCGCTTTCAGAACCGCCGATCCGATGGCCAAACAAAGCTGGCTCAAACTTTCCCGCGGACTGTTTTTCGTAGAAACCATCAGCGTATTATCCATGTTTGTTACGCTGTATTATATTATTTCGAACCATCTCTTCGAATACAAATATGCGTTCACCCATAGTGATCTGAGTTTACAGGTAGAATACCTGCTGGCCTGTTTCTGGGAAGGACAGGAGGGAAGTTTCATGTTATGGAGCTTCTGGCATTGTGTGCTGGGCTGGATCCTGATCTGGCGCTCCAAAGAATGGGAAGCCGGTGTGATGATGGTGGTCAGTTTTGCCCAGTTCTGCCTCGCTACCATGGTACTCGGGATCTATTTCTTCGGTAACAAAGTGGGCAGCAGTCCGTTTGTATTATCCCGTAACGAAGGGTTCTTTGATTCGGCACCCATTTTCAAAGATGTAATGACGGGCCATTTGCGGGCTGATTATCTTACCCAGCTAAAAGACGGTTTCGGTTTAAATACGCTGTTACAGAATTATTGGATGGTCATACACCCACCGATCCTTTTCCTCGGTTTTGCCTCCACCATTGTTCCTTTTGCCTATGCTATGGCCGGTTTGTTTTCCAGGAAACATGAGTGGATCAAACCCGCACTTCCCTGGGCCTCTTTTTCAGCAGCCGTATTGGGTACGGGGGTAATGATGGGAGCCGCCTGGGCCTATGAAAGTTTGTCTTTTGGCGGTTACTGGGCATGGGATCCGGTAGAGAATGCATCGCTGGTGCCCTGGCTTACCTTAGTGGCCGGTTTGCATACCAACCTGATCTACCGTAATACTGGCTATTCGCTCAGGCCTACTTATTTTTTCTATATCATCAGTTTTATCCTGGTATTATATTCTACTTTCTTAACCCGTAGCGGCATACTGGGCGATACTTCTGTACACGCGTTTACCGATCTGGGTATGAATACGCAGTTGTTGTTATTTGTACTGGTATTCCTGTTACCGGCATTGTTCCTCTATTTCAAAGAGTACAAAAAGATCCCTTCCATCGTTAAGGAAGAAAATACCTATAGCCGCGAGTTCTGGATCTTTATCGGTTCGCTGGTATTGTTCCTCTCCGGTATTGTGATCATTGCCAAAACTTCAGTACCGGTATTCAACAAACTGTTTGGTACCAATATTGCCCCGCCCGAAGATGCGGAATTTGCGTATAACCAGATCCAGATCTTTGTGGCCATCGTGATCGGGCTCTTAACCGCCATATCGCAATACCTCAAATACAAAGACACACCCAAAGCTTTTTTTGGTAAAAAAGTATGGATCCCTACGCTGATCGCGGTGCTGATCAGTCTTACCATCAGTTTCTTCGGCGATGTGCATTATGATAAAAAAGGTCCGGGTTTCCTCTTCGCCATTCACATGGCCATTTTTGCTGCGGTATATGCCGTAGTAGCCAATGCGGCCTATGTATGGCTGGGCATGAAAGGAAAGATCAAAGCGGCGGGTGCTTCGGTGGCACACGTAGGTTTTGGACTGGTGCTCGTAGGTATACTGATCTCCTCCAGCAAAAAAACGGTGTTGAGCTGGAACACAACGGGTATTACGCCTTTACAGGGCGATCCCAAGGCCAAGGGCAATGCGGCCGGCGATCCTGCAGAGAACCTGACCCTGTTTAAAGGGGTGCCTACCGATATGGGTAAGTTCATGGTTACCTATGCCAAAGACACGGTTAATCCGCTTGACCGTAAACGCTATTTCGAAATTGATTTCTCTGCCAAAAACGGGGGAGAGAAATTTCAGCTGTATCCGGATGTGATCAAACAGAACAAAGGTGGAGAAGGGTTCTCTGCCAACCCGGCCGCACAGCATTACTGGCACAAGGATATTTTTGTGTACATCACTTCCTTCCAGGAAAATAACCGCGAGGATACCACCACTTTCCGCAACCGCGAAACCAAAGTGGGGGATACGCTGTTCTACGGGAACGGGTTCATCATCCTGCATAAAGTAAGTGTGAACCCACCGGAACAGAAAGCCAAAATACTGCCTGGCGAAACCGCTTTGTTCCTGGATATGACCGTGATCTCCAAAGATGGCCGCCGTTATCCCGTAACACCCGGTATTGCGCTGCAGGGCATGCAGCTGCGTAGTTTACCCGATTCGGTGGTGTCGCAAAGCCTAGTGTTGAAATTCAATAAAGTACTGGACCAGAACACCGGCAAACTGGAGATCGGTATAAAAGAAAGCGGAGCCATTACCGACCTGATCACCCTCAAAGTATATGAGTTTCCCATGATCAATATATTGTGGCTGGGAGTGGTAGTAATGGTGATCGGTTTTGGGATGTCTATTTTCCAGCGGGTGAAAGCAGCCGGAAGGGGCGCCTTACGCGTTTCTTAACATTTTTCGGGGTTACTTTTTGGGTTCAGACAGCATTAATAAGCGCAGATCTGTCTATTTTTAAATCACGTGAAGCGTTTATTGCCACATATCATCTTCTTTTCCTGCCTGCTGGCCGGATCGTTCACTGCCGGTGAGGCAGCAGCGCAAACCCATGGGCAATTTGATACGGTAAAAGTGTACGCCTATGTTACCCCCGAAGGGGATACCATTCCGTATGGGGGGTACCTGCCTTCTGTGGAAGTTTGGGGGCATATGTCAAAAAAATGGCGCAATTACTGGGCCGACTGGACCCGCCTCCGCAATGCCGTATATGTAACTTTTCCCTATGCCAAAAGAGCCAGTGTGATCATGAACGAGATCAATGCCAGACTGGTGAATGTATCTGACCGTAAACAGCGGAAAGCCATCATTAAATCGCGGGAGAAAGAATTGAAAAAAGAGTTTGCCGATAAACTCACCAACCTGTCTGTATACCAGGGAAAAGTGCTGATGAAACTGATCTACCGCGAAACGGGCAATAACTGTTACGAGATCATTGACGAATACAAAGGATTCATCAGCGCCGCTTTCTGGCAAACGGTTGCCGTATTATTCGGCAGTAACCTGAAGCAACACTATGATGCCAGTGGAAAGGATATGGACATGGAAAAAATCGTACGTGATGTAGAGAAAATGTACGGTTACCGCAGTTCGGCACCGTAAGTATCCAATACAGCGATAAACTCTTTTCTCGGAATCATTTCCGCCCCCAGGCTTTCGAGGTGCGCAGTATATACCTGGCAATCGATCAGGTGAACCTCTTCTTTTTTCAGTTGCTGTACAAAATGAATAAAGGCAAACTTGCTGGCATTACTCGCCTTGCTGAACATACTCTCGCCAAAAAACAGTTTCCCCAAACGGATCCCGTATAAACCACCCACCAGTTCCTGTCCCAACCAGGCTTCTGCACTATGGGCATAGCCCATTTTGTGTAACTGTATCAAAGACGTTTCCAGTTCGTCAGTGATCCAGGTGCCGTCCTGTCCCGGGCGCTGCAGTTCTTTGCAACTGCGGATCACTGCCGGAAATGCTTCATTTACCGAAAACCGGAAAGCTTTTTTCCGGATCAGCAGTTCCATGCTTTTACTCACTTTCAGTTTTTCAGGATATAACACAAACCGCGGATCGGGGCTCCACCACAACGGTGTATCGCCATCGTACCAGGGAAAGATCCCTTGCCGGTAAGCCAGTAATAACCGCTCCACACTTACATCGCCCCCCATAGCCAGTAAACCATCTTCCATCGCATCTTCCACAGGAGGGAACCAGAGGGTGGAATCGAGGGCGTGTAGGGGCATAAAAATTAAAAATTAAAAATTAAAAATGGAGCAGGGGAGAGTGGTATTGTTGGGATGGATTGACGGTAATGCAATTGTTAATTTTTAATTGCTAATTTCTAATTAACTACCTCAATCGTGGCTCCGATTCCTCTGTCCGTAATTGCATCGCACATAGGTTTCAGTGTTTCGTAGTCGCCTTTTTTAACGGCGTATTTGCCCTGGGTGTGAATGAGCATGGCACATTGTTCTGCCTGCTCGGGGCTATGGCCGCAGATCTTGATCAGGGTTTCGATTACCCATTCAAATGTATTCACTTCATCATTCCATACCACCAGTTGGTACGAAGAAGCCAGTTCGGTAATGGTATCCCGTTCTTCTTCCTGCCAGGGTTTGGTAGCTGTATTGTAACTCTGCCACATCATGCGGCAAAGTTAATTGCTCTCCTGATTAACAGAAAAAAAGTTCGGGGTTTATGAAAGGCATTTGCTGTATACAAGCAGCCGGGAGGGGGAGATTTTCATCATAATAAGCAGGCAGCCGGGAGGGAAATACAGCTGCCTGCTCATGGTTAAAACTGGTTCCAATTGATTGTTCAGTTGTTTAGTTCCAGCCTCCCCCCAACGCTTTATAAATATTTACTTTGGCTTCCAGCTGTTTCATTTTGATTTCAATCAGCTCAATTTTTGAATCTAATGCTTCCCTTTGTGTGGATAACACTTCGATATAATCGGCCCTTGCTGAACGAAAGAGATTGTTGGAAATGACAACTGATTGTGTAAGAATGTCTACTTCCCTGGCTTTTGTTTCATAACTCCGGGTAAAATTCTCCATGCTGGAAAGTTGGTTCACTACTTCAATGTGCGCATTCAGGATAGATTGTTCGAAATGATAAACAGACTGAATCTGTTTGGCATTGGCAGTAAAGTAACTGGCCTTAATGGCATTTTTATTAATCAATGGTGCCACCAGTTCGCCACCCAGATTATACAGAATGGATTCAGGTCTGATCAGATACAATGGGTTGTAAGCCTGGAAACCCAGCCCGGCTTTCAGGCTGACGGAAGGATAGAAATTCGCTTTGGCAACCGCTACATCTACTTTAGCTGCTGCCAGTTCTAATTCTGCCTGACGGATATCTGGACGGTTCGCCAGCAGTTGTGAGGGCACCCCTGCAAAAATCGGGTCGTTGATCAGGTTGTTGAAATCAGCAGTATTCCGGGGGATGTGTTTTGGATAGCGACCTGTTAAAAAATTGATTTTGTTTTCTGCTTCTACAATTTTCTGTTGAATTTCATATTGCAGATTTTGTGTGTTCAGCAACTGGGCCTCAAATCTGTTAACAGCCAATTGGGTAACCTTGGCTGCTTCTTTTTCCAGCTTCACTAACTGAAGGGCATTCTTTTGCAGTTCAATGTTTTGCTGCACAATCAGCAGCAAATTGTCAAGCCCCATTAACTCGTAGTAGGAACTGGCTATTTCTGCGATAAGATTAGTGACCAGAAAATTCTTTCCTTCAACGGTGGATAGATATCTGATGGCGGCTGCTTTTTTGGCATTGTGTAATTTCTTCCACACATCCAACTCCCAGGAAAAATTAGCGCCTGCCATGAAATCGCCGAAGTATTTCGGGGCTTTGTCGGGATTTGTTTTCAGGTCTTCTTCCGACAAACCATTCCAGGTATATTTCCCTTCTTTTACCCTCGCGGCACCGGCACCCAGGTTAAGAAAGGGCAGGTATTCCCCTTTTCTCGCCATTACTTCGTTTTTGCTGATCTCAATTTCCTGTAAAGTAATATTGAGTTCCTGGTTATTTTGTAAGGCTGTATCTATGAGCGCCACCAGGTAGGGGTCTTTAAAATAACTCGCCCATTTGATATTGGCTACATTTACCGTATCCTGCGAATGGGTGTAGACCGCAGGGGTGCTGCTGTTCGCCTGTTTACCTGTAATGGCAGGCGTTTTGCAGGCCATCATCAATAGGATGATCCCTATCAGGAGACTGTATTTATTTATTTTGTTCTTTATCATCTTTTTTATTTCTGATTCGTTTGATGAATTTTAAGATCTGCTTGCTGAGTGCATTGTCGGAATGGTTTTCTACAAAATCTTCACTCAATGGATTTTTATCTTCGTCCCAGATCAGGCTCCGGCCTTCCTGCAGTTTGCCGAATATGTAGTAGAGCCCAGGTACAATGATTACGCCGAAGATGGTTCCGAATAACATACCGCCCAGCGCTGAGGCACCAATGGTATGGTTACCAACGGCACCCGGACCTGTTGCCATTACCAACGGGATCAAACCCGCAATAAAGGCGAAGGAGGTCATTAAAATAGGACGGAAACGGGCTTTGGCCCCTTCAACGGCAGCTGCCAGAATAGTGGCGCCCTGGTTGTGCTTTTGAACCGCATATTCAACAATCAGTACGGCATTTTTTCCGAGTAATCCCACCAGCATGATGATCCCCACCTGCGCATACACATCGTTTGCGAGTCCCATCGCTTTTAACAGCATGAGCGATCCGAAAATACCCGGAGGCAGAGAAAGTAATACGGCAAACGGAAGAATAAAGCTTTCGTATTGCGCAGCCAGTATCATATACACAAAAAACAGTACTACGAGTAACAGGTACAGCGCTTCGTTTCCTTTTCTGGCTTCATCGTATGAAATACCCTCCCAGGCAATATCATACCCCCGCGGTAAAGTCTGTGCCGCTGTTTCTTTGATCGCTTTAATGGCATCGCCCGAAGAATAGCCTTTGGCCGGTGTACCGTTGATCAGTGAAGAGATATATAAATTGTAACGGGAGATCTCATTGGGCCCCTGTGTTTTTTTGATGGTCATAAAAGCGGAATAAGGAACCATTTCACCATGATCGTTTTTGATGAACATATGCAGGATATCCGATGGCTGTTTCCTGAATTCCGGACCGGCCTGGGTATATACTTTGTAAAAGTTGTTAAACCGTATAAAACCCTGTTCATAGGTACTGCCGATCATGATATTCAGGTTCTCCATGGCATCGCCAAGGGAAACGCCTTTCTGCATGGCCAGTTTATTATCCACCAGTATCTCGTATTGCGGATATTTGGCGGAGTAAAAAGCAAACAGGCCATTCAGCTCTTTTCTTTTCTGCAAGGCGGCTAAGAACTCACTGTTTACCCTGTCGAACTCCTGGTAATCCGGATCACTGCTTTTGTCTAACAGCCTCAATGCAAATCCATCCGATGCACCATAACCCGGAACAGCGGGTGGTTCAAAATATTCAATATGGGCAGGCAGGTCATTTGACTTTTTCTCTAACTCCCGGATGATCTCTTTCACGGATTCTTTCCGCTCGGACCAGTCTTTTAAGTTGATCAGGCAGGTACCGGCATTGGATCCTCGGCCTTCTGTCAGAATTTCATACCCTGCCAGTGCGGTAACAGATGAAACACCTTCCACTTGCTTGGCGATCAACTGAAGTTGTCTGGATATTTCATTGGTACGTTCCAGTGTGGTGCCCGGAGGGGTTTGAATAATCGCATAGATCTGTCCCTGGTCCTCGTTGGGAATAAATCCGGCCGGCAGTATTTTATTGATGCCAAAAATGCCGAATGCAAAAGCTATTAAAACGCCGTAAGTAACCACTTTTCGGTTAACAATCAGCGAAAGTAATTTGATATACCTGCCGGTGGCACTTTCAAATTTGCTGTTAAACCAATCAATAAAACGGGTGACAGGTGATTTCTTTTTCGGTGTTTTATGCGTGTTTTTTAACAGGATCGCGCATAAAACAGGTGTCAGGGTAAGTGCTACAAAACCTGAGATTAGAATGGCACTAGCCATGGTAAGGGAGAACTGACGGTACAAGACACCTACCGGACCCGGCATAAAGGCTACCGGTACAAATACCGACGTCATCACCAGTGTAATGGCAATGATCGCTCCGCTGATTTCGCCCACCACTTTTTTGACTGCTGCAAAAGCCGAAAGATTCTCATCGTGCATTTTCACATGCACGGCTTCCACCACCACAATGGCATCATCCACTACTACACCAATGGCCAATACCAGGGCAAACAGGGAAATCAGGTTGATACTGATACCAAAGAAGCTCATTAAGGTAAATGCCCCGATCAGCGATACCGGAACCGCCAGAATAGGAATGAGGGTAGACCGGAGATCGCCCAGGAAAATGAATACCACAATGGCTACCAGTACAAATGCCTCCAGCAGGGTATGTAACACTTTCTCAATCGACGCATCTACGAATTTTGATACATCGTAATTAATTTCATAATCTATGCCCGGCGGGAAGTCTTTTTTCAGCTCCTGTAATTTTGCCTTTACTTCGTCAATCACCATGCTGGCATTACTACCGGGATTCTGTTTCAGTACCAGCGACGCAGAAGGATGGCCATCTTTATTCGAATAGATATCTACAAACTCACTTCCGATCTCAACCTGGGCAATGTCTTTTAATTTCAGCGCTTCCCCATCAGGCGTAGCTTTGATAATAATATTCTCATACTGCTCCGGTTTATTATACCAGCCTTTATAGGTAAAAACATATTCCTGCGATTGTGCTTTTTTACCCGAGCTGAGACCCACTCTTCCGGGTCTGGCCAGTACACTTTGTTCGTCTATCGCTTTTAATACCTCATCTGCGGAAATATTATAGGCCCGCATGCGTTCCGGATTCAACCAAACACGGATAGCAAATGAACGGCTGCCGATTGCCTGGGCAAAGCCCATTCCTTTAATACGCTGCAGTTCTGGTAAGATGAAGGTATTGGCATAGTTGAAAAGGAATTTTTCATCTACTGTTTTATTCTTGCTGTAAAGGTTCAAATACATCAGCATACTGGGCTGTAGCGGAGAGATGATCA
>SCVK01000121.1 GCA_004297075.1 Chitinophagaceae bacterium | reverse complement strand
TACCCTGAAAGTAGCTGCTGTAAAAGCACCTGGTTTCGGCGACCGCAGAAAAGAAATGCTGACCGATATCGCGATCCTGACGGCAGGTACCGTGGTTAGCGAAGAACAAGGTTTCAAATTAGAGAATGCTGACCTGACTTACTTAGGACAGGCTGCTTCTGTAACCATCGATAAAGACAATACGATCGTTGTAGGCGGAAAAGGTAAAAAAGCGGACATTGTTGCCCGTGTAAACCAGATCAAAGCCCAGATCGAAAACACTACTTCTGACTATGACCGCGAAAAATTACAGGAGCGTCTCGCTAAATTAAGCGGTGGTGTAGCTGTACTGTACGTAGGTGCTGCCACAGAAGTGGAAATGAAAGAGAAAAAAGACCGCGTTGACGATGCATTGCACGCAACAAGGGCGGCTGTTGAAGAAGGTATTGTACCTGGTGGTGGTGTTGCCTATATCCGTGCCGTAGAAAGCCTGGAGAAACTGAAAGGTGCCAACGAAGACGAAACTACCGGTATCCAGATCGTGAAAAGAGCGATCGAAGAGCCACTGCGCCAGATCGTGGTAAACAGCGGTATCGAAGGTTCTATCGTGGTACAGAAAATCAAAGAAGGTAAAGCCGACTTTGGTTTCAATGCCCGCACAGAAGTGTACGAGAACCTGTTCAAAGCAGGTGTAATTGACCCAACCAAAGTGAGCCGTGTAGCATTGGAGAATGCAGCATCCATCGCCGCTATGTTGTTAACAACTGAGTGTGTGATTGCTGACAAACCAAAGCCTGAAGCACCGCATACACATGGCGCGCCAGATATGGGCGGCATGGGTGGATATTAATTCCCGCTTTGCGTAAAAATACAATCCCCGCTTCTTGCAAAAGAGCGGGGATTTTTATTGTTATTATCGGTTCAGAGATATGCTTTCTCCATTCCCTTAACCATCAGGAACTGTGCTATTGCATATGCTATACTACTGTATATAAACCCATCCGAAGACCCACCCAAGTGAAACAGATTGAGGGCAAAAATGATATTCTGTATAATAAAAATGATGGTGCCGGGCAGCAGGTATTTCACTGCTATCCGATAATAATGCTCACTGCCGGCTGCATGTATGGCAAAAGCTGTCATCATAATTAAAGTAGACATATACAGGATTAACGGTAGTTTATACGCACCTATCTCTGCTTCAAGAATGCTTACAAAAGCATATCCCATAACGGCCAGTACAACAATGGCAGCCAGAAAAGCAATCGGTTTTTTCAATCCTCCCCTGTTCAGGTTGTAAAAAGAGATACTGTAGCAGACATTCATCAGCATAAAAGCCACAAGACTGCAGGTGAAAAAGAGTTCATTATTAACCACTATCTGCAGCACATCGCCAAAAAAGGCAAAGAGAAGGCCTATGTAAAAGATAAATTTACCGGCCGGTGAGTTGATGTGAGGGTCCTTGAGAAAAAGATACAATAGCAACAAAGGCACCGGTAAAGAACTTGTAATGGCCACATAAGGAAGGTCGTAATGGAGAAACAGGCAATTGACGAAGATGGTCAGAAAATAAAACAGGATTACATATTTGCGAAGCTCCCCCATTATATTCTGTCTGGTTCTGTTCATGAGGGATCAAAGATATATTTTCTGCACTCCCTTTACGATCAGGTATTGGGCCAGTCCATAGGTTAACATCACAATCACGAAAATATCTTTATCGCGGTCGTAGTGAAATTTATTGGCAGCAACCAGTACATTCTCCACCAGAAAAACCAGCACCCCCGGAATCAGGTAACTGATAGCAGCTTTCCGGTAGCGCATATTTCCGGCCACGTTTACGGCAAAAGCCACCATTACAGAGAGGGTGAACATATAGGCAAGCACAGGAATTTTATAGCTACCCATCTCAGCTTCGAGAAACTGATAAAAAGCATGTGCAATAAAAGCCAG
>SCVK01000493.1 GCA_004297075.1 Chitinophagaceae bacterium | reverse complement strand
TATCGAGAATGCCCTCGAGATGGATGCGCATCCGGGCCGTCGGGGTGACGGGCAGGCGGAACAAGGCGTCGAGCTGGCGGATCGCGCGGATCACGTCGCGGTCGAGCAGCGCCGCGAGCATGCCTTCCTTGTCGCCGAAATAATAGCGGATCATGCCGTGGTTGACCCCGGCGCGCGCCGCGATCTCGACGATGCCGATATCGATCTTGTCCTGTTCGCGCATCAGCGCGCTCGCCGCGTCCAGCAGGGCGTCGCGGATCGAGCCGCGCGTGCGGCTTTCCGCCTTTTCACTTCGGGTGGCCATCATCGCTCCTTGCCGCCGACAGACCATCATTGTCCGCAAAATGCAATTGCCGGTTGCATAATCTATCACGATTGATAACTATCATCGCTGATAATAAGCTTCATCAGGGAGAGAGAAGATGGCGGGTGCGGTGCGTGCAATGGGTCTGGCCGGAGTGGCATGGGCGGCGATGATGGCGAGCCAGCCGGTGCTGGCACAAAATGCGCCGCCGGCGGCGGAGACCGAGGCCGCCGACGACGGCGCGATCGTCGTGACCGCGCAGCGCCGCGCCGAAAGCATCAACGACGTCGGCCTCGCGATCCAGGCTTTTTCGGGCGATACGCTCGAAAATCTGCGCGTCACCTCGACCGAGGATCTGCAGGCGGTGGTGCCCAGCCTCAACGTCTCGCGCGGCTATCAGGGCATTCCGATCTATACGCTGCGCGGGATCGGCTTCAACACGATCAACCTGTCGGCGACCTCGACCGTCGGCACCTATCAGGACGAGGTCGCGCTCGCCTATCCGTTCATGAACAGCGGGCCGGTCTATGACCTCGAGCGCGTCGAAGTGCTCAAGGGTCCGCAGGGCACGCTCTATGGCCGCAACACCACCGGCGGGCTGGTCAATTTCATCACCGCCAAGCCGAAGTTCGGGGAGTTCTCGGGCGGGGTCGCGGTCGATCTCGGCAGCGAAAAGACGCTCAACAGCGAAGGCCATCTCAACATCCCGCTGGGGCAGGATATCGCGATCCGCGCCGCCTTTCGC
>SCVK01000120.1 GCA_004297075.1 Chitinophagaceae bacterium | reverse complement strand
GCCAGTTTTTTAATATCGAGTACATCAATGGGAACCGTGGTTTCTAATTGTGTTCTGGGCGTTGAACGGCTGCCCAATACCACCACTTCGTTCAATACATTACTGGCAGTGAGTGTAAAATCGCTGACCAGTGTTTCGCCGGCTGCAAGTGTTACGGTTTTGGTTTGTTGCTCGTACCCGGTATACGAAACCACAATGCTGTATTTGCCGGGGTTCAGGCTAAGGCTGTAAACGCCCTGTGCATTGGTGGTAGTGCCGGTTCTGCCTACCTGTATAGCGGCATCGGCCAGCGGGGTATTGCCTGTTTTTACGCTTCCTTTAAGGGTGGCCGTTTGTGCCAACAGTGGCAGGGAAAACAAAGTGAGTAAAAGGGTGAAGAGGTGGTGTAAAGTTTTTGCTTGCTTCATAATAATCGTGTTTAAGCCCTGGAAGAGATAAGTGCATACACTTCTTCCGGGTGAATAGGTAAATAATAAATGTTCAGGAATCCTGTTAAGAATAGTTCAGTTCAGCAACAACATCGGCGCAGCGATAAATAGGCGGACATGCGAAACAGGTTTTTAGTTGGAGCAGCAAATATAGGGGCATTTGTATAACCCACCAAAATAGTAGACTAATTGCATTAAATAGGTGTTGGCCGAATCAAAAACAGGATAAACGGTGAACTATTTTTTATACCGGTGCAGGTTACCGGTTGCTGTAAACAGTGCCGGTTATACCAGTTAGATCTAACCGGTATAACCGGCATAACACATTGGTATATATTTCTTTGCAGAACAGCATTGGCCCCAAAACAGGCTTTGTGCCGAAAATGGCGGCCCAAATGGCGATTATTTGCCGCTGAAAATGTGGATAAACCCAACTAATACTGAACTATCATTGGGAAGGGATTGGGAAGCGATTGGGAAGTGACTGGGAAACGATTGGGAAGGGATTGGGAAGCAGCCGGGAAGTGACCAGGACAAGACTGGGAAGTAACCGGGACAGAACCGGAAAGAGACCGGGAAACAGTACAGTGCTTGTACAAAAAAAGATCCGGCCTATCGTGGTTTCCGGGCGCGATTTGTATTTTGTTACAGCATGTATGCCAACCATTAACCGCTGCCTATGCCACTATCTTCTGCACTTTCAGAACGTATCCGTTTTGTAACCCTTTTGCTGGGCGTGATCCAGGTAACCATGGGTTGCCTGGTAGGATTGATCCCGCCCGATGCCATTGCCTGGTACCGGGGCCTGGTAATGGCGCATATCCAGTTTACCGCCAATGGGGTGTTGCTGGTGGTGCTGGGTTTTTTGCTGCGCGAGATGGTACTTAGCCCGCTGCTACTGCGCCTCTGGTTTGTAAGCACACAGGCGGGAACCTGGCTCAATGGGGTGGCAGGAATGATAGCTGCCATCATCGGCCAATCCTCTTCGCAGATGCCCGCGTTGAACAAAGCTTATCCACCACCCACAGCTGGCTCCAGCGTACTGGTATACACCACACTGGTGTTATGCGGTTTGCTGATCCTGCTGGGGTTGGGATTAACAGTATGGGGGTTGGTGCGGGCAAGGAGGGGTGCTATATAGCAGCACTGGCTTCTGTATGCAAAAGATGCTGTAAGTTGCCGGTTTAACAGTATTTCATTTTCTGTGAGGGTAGCATGAATAGCTGCAAAAGGGTTTGCCGGTATCCTGCATCAAACTATCCGGTTCTAAAAACGGCTCAATACTAATCCTATCAATAGTAACTATGCGTGTAACATTTCATTCGCTGACAATTTTTCTCCTCTTATTGTTTGTTTTTACAGGTATCAGTACAAGTTCTTTTTCGCAAACAAATCCACTCGAGGCCAAAGCCGCGTATTTATTGGCGGAAGAAAGTTATGGCAAAGGCGATATGCGCGCAGCTTTGGAATATGTAGAAGAAGCCGCAACAAAACTGGGAGCAGCCAATGCCAAAATCCTTTACCTGAAGATCATGACGCTGAAAGAACTTTCGGCCAAAAATGCAGCTTTTAATAATCAGCTCGATTCGACGATCACTGCATTTGAGAAAGCAGCTGATATAGCCGATTTCAACGAAGAAAAAACCCTGGAAATCGTCAAGATCAAACTGGAAAGAAAAAGACAGCGCAACCTGGGTAATCAGGTGGAGCAATCCATACTCGACTATCAAACAAAAACCGGTTGGGTCATAGGTATGCGGGCAGACAGCCTGGAAAAACAAAGACCGGATCTTTTTACCACACAACCCGGAAAGTATTATGTGTACAAAACGGGCGTGTCACGCAATATGTCACTGCTGTATCATTATCAAAGTCCCAACCTGCAAAACTTAACTGATATTATTACCATAAAAGACAGCCTGATCTCCAGTCATGCGCACTATTACTACAACTATCCAACCGAAACGCCTGACTTTGGTCAGTCGGTGAAAGCGCAGGTAGCCGTTCTGGAAGAATTGAAAAATACATTTGGGTACATCCCCGATCCGGAACTAAAAACAACCGATTACGATAAGTCAACCGGAGGTTCGCTTACCAATTACATATATACCTGGCCAGGCAAAGAGTTGAAAATCTCTTTATCCATCTCACATTATTCCCCGGGTGGTAAAAACAGTTCCAGTTGTGTTTTGAGTTTGTATAAATGAGTGTATTTCTCTATTGAACCTGCCGGCGTACAACTTTTTTGGAAGGGGCAGGTGAATCATTGAGTCGTAAACTGTTGTATTTCAGCATTAGTATAGTAACAATTCTTCAGTAAGCCGATTTGCAGGGATGAATAACCGTATTTGCCGCATAAATGCGTTGAATGATAAGGCGGCGCGGAGAATATCACTTAACAAAAAATTATAATTTGTAAAAAAGTAGATGCCTCTTTTTTTGTATACTTTGCAATTAACCAAACTAACCGATAGAAAGTGCATTATCGCTCTAGTTATTTTTTTGGGTCATGTAGTCTTTTGAGAAACCGATCCTCCTTACCTGTATTTTTAATGGGTTGCTGTTTTTTTGTAAATAGTATCAGAGCGCAACAGGTTGAAAAGATCTATCTTAATCCTAAGAGCCCCGTCATTCAAAAACAAACAAACTTTGTAGATTCCATTCAATTTACAGCTTTTGAATCTGTTGCAGGGGTCAGCTTTAATGAATATGCCAACGTGCGTTTGACGCATGCATATTTCCTGGTAACAGATTACACTGCAGGATTTTTATACATCTATACAAAGAGGGGAGCCTTTGTTAAGAAAATAAACTTTAAATCACTGACAAAGGATTTATACCCAGCCTACAGTGCAAAAACAAATGAAATTGTTTTCTTTGGTAATAACAACAACTATACACTTACTTCGAAAGACAGGGTAAAGATTCAATTGGATTGGAGTAATGAGCGTAACCTGAAGTATTTCAAAAAATACGTCATCGATTTAAGTGATACTTCTTTTGAGATCAAAAAAGCGAAGCCTGATAAGTATAACCTCATAGGCGCCCATGCTTTTTATGAAGACCAGTACATCCAGACTAAAATTACTACCAGCCCTTTATATAAAGACAGCACCGGGTATGAAGTGAGCTTATATGAGAATGAGAAACTGGTAAAAAACTATTTCCCCTATAACCGTGTGAATGAACCCAGATTCCTGTTCAGTGAAGAAAATGTGTCTGTTACATCTTCAGGTTCGCCCAATATATCTTATTTGATGAGGCCCTACTGTGATACCGTATACAAATTGGTGGAAGGCAGATTGTCTCCAGTTTACCATTTGGTAATGCCTGTTGAGAACAGTCTTCCCGCCACATTTTTTACTGATGTATCTGTAACAAAAACAGAAAGGGAAAATTTTAAAAGAAACAATGGCTGGGCCTTTCACCAGATCCGGGATTTTTATGAAACTTCCCGACTGATATACATCACCATCAGTTTTCTTTCACACTATGAAGTTTTTGTGTATGATAAGCAAACCCAGACCGCCTATAACGCTACTAAAATAAAGGGAGATTCCAAACAATACAACCTGTCACTCTTAACCTCATACAATGTTACGCGGGCAGGACATAAGTTTTATAAGTTATTGAAAGCAGATGTATTGATTTCTTTTTTCAGGCAGAACCCTGATATAGCCGTTCCAAAAGAACTCGCTGCATGGTTACAGGGCAACCCCGATAAAAATGTGCCGATACTGGTAGCATTTACGCTCAAAGATTAACGGATGAAAAAACTATTCCTGGTTCAGGTGCTGATGGTTTGTTTTGTGGTGGCTTTTGGCCAGTCAGGCAAACTAAAAGCTGTTGTATATGACTCAACATCAAAAACACCGCTTGAGCTGGCAACCGTAAGTTTGTTTAACCTGGATTCAAGTCTGCTTACTTACCAGTTGTCTGATAAAAACGGAAGCGTTTCTTTTGATAAGCTGCCGCTTAAAAACAAAGTACTGATCAGCATCAGTTATGTAGGGTACCATACATATAGTTCCCTTTTGCAGTTAACGGGGAGAGATTCTCTGCGTGTTCACCTTTCTTTAAATACAAGAGATACCAGTTCGGTAGTGGTAACTGCCAGAATTCCTGTTAGAATGAATGGAGATACACTGGAGATTAATCCGGCTGCATTTAAAATGAAAGCACACCAGGTTGTGGAAGAGTTGTTGAACCAGGTGCCGGGTATGACGGTATGGTCTGATGGAAGCATCACGGTATCGGGACGGAAAGTGCAGAATGTTTTTGTAGACGGGAAGCCTTTTGCAGGATCAACGGACCCGCGTATTGCCACTCAAAACCTTCCTAAGTCGGCTATCGATAAAATCCAGTTATACCAGGAATATGACAGGGAGAATATCGGGAAACCTGGGCAGCAGCAAGCCGACTCCATTTTATCGATGAACATAAAATTGAAGGAGAGTGCCAAAAAAGGCTATTTCGGTAAAGGTGCTGCGGGTTATGGTACGGATAACCGGTTTGAGTCTGACCTGGTAATGCAGACCTATGATAAAAAATCCAGTATAGGGATGGGAGGCGGGTATAATAATATCAACAAGGATATCGGTAGTCTTGAACAAACGCTGCGGAATAATACCTACCGGACTACCAATCCCGATCTGTACAGGGTGGGCAGGTTTGGAGCCGGCGGAATCAATAAGAACCATTCGGTAGGGGTATCGTTTACGCGGAATTTT
>SCVK01000119.1 GCA_004297075.1 Chitinophagaceae bacterium | reverse complement strand
TTCTCCCCAATCGCCACGCAGTTTCATTACTTTTTCTATCACATCCCTTACACAACCCGTTCCTCCCGTAAGATGGGAAATATAAACCGATTTTTCTTTGATCTCCTGTACAGCATCTGCGGGGCAGCAGGGCAGACCTGCCAGCTGTATCACCTGCAGGTCAGGCATATCATCCCCCATATATAAAACAGCCTCTGCAGCCAATTCATGCTGTTGCATATATTCCTTTAATACAGCAGGTTTATCACTCACCTGCATCCATACATGGGTTACACCCAGTTTTTCAAGCCTGTCTTTAACTTCGGGAGAATTACCGCCCGAAATCACCAGTACGCGATATCCTTTTTTAACAGCGAGCTGTAACGCATAACCATCCTTGATACTCATACTTCGTGCCATAATACCACCTGGCAAAACCAACAGATTGCCATCGGTTAACACACCGTCGACGTCAAAAACAAAAGTGGTGATATGTTTGAACTTATGTAGCAATTCGTTTACTGGTTTACTCGTTTATTGGCCTGTTCGTTTACCGGGCTTGTTCGCTGTCTGGGTTATTGAGAATAGCATATTCACTAAAATAAATAAACCATTACTTCTGGTTATCCCTCCACTCATAAACCCAACTGCTCTGGATCATTTCCAGGTGCCCTTCGGTGCTTTGCTCGCGGGTGCCATCGAAGTTAGGGATCTCCAGGATCCACTCCAGGAGGTCGGTAAAACGAACCCGGTAAATTCTGCCTTCGTTAAACTCATCGCCGAAGCGCTCATATAATTTCATCGCAATGTCTTCGTGGTCGTTCCAGTGTATCGGCGGTTCAAAATGACTCATGTCTGGTTGGGGATTTGTGTTTGGGTTTGCAATTCGCTTATTCGCCTAAGAATTGGGTCTGGTCGGGCAGGGTAATCTCCACTTCGCCGCTGCCGGCCTGTAACACACACTGGCAACCCAGTCTTGAATTGATGCGTGGATTAACGGCACGGTCTATAAAATCCTCTTCCCTGTCGCCCAGCTCTTCCAGGAAATCCATGCCATTGTCTACATAAATATGACAGGTACTGCAGGCACAAACGGCTCCGCAGTTATGGTGCAGTTCAATATTATTGTCTAAACACACTTCCAGCAGGCTCTGGTCGGGCGCGATATTGGTCAGGGTAACGGGTTCGAGTCCCTTTTCTTCAAATTTGATCTTGATCGTATACATACATCCGTGTTGGGTGGCAAAAGTATCTTAGAATCCTTATTTAACCATTCGAGTTACGGAAAAGTTTAAGGAAGGAAAGAAAACTGTAAACAGTACCTGCAAGCAGTAGGCTAATTAACCAGTGATTACCAATATAAATAAATTTTAATACTTAGAGGATCCTTCCTCTTTTCCTCCGCCGCCTGAAAAACGCCTTCGGCAGAAAATTGGGGTACTTTGGCAGAATGCGCTAGGGGGCATCTCCCTAATTAATGCAATTTTACCCTGTTAATAAAAACAAGGTCTATAAAAAAGTTTTTCGGATAAAGCAGGTTGAATAATTCGGTGCCGGTTTCTACCGGCACTTCTTTTTGTGTTAACCCCGGAAACTTTGGCGGATACTGTTGCTCAATACCTGGTACAGTTGTTTTGCCTGCGGATACTGTTCCAGTAAAACCAGGTGTTTTTCTTCCGTTTGCCGGTCGCCGCGAAAAGCCGGTCCGGCCTGTGCCTGCGCCGGGTGCTGCCGCAACAGGTTCTGTACCGTAGCTTCAATGATCGGATAAAATAAACCGAAATCGATCTTTTCTGCCGCACAGAAATCTGCCGCCAGGTGGTACAGGTGATTGCTGAAATTAGCCGTAAAAGCCGCTACCAGGTGCATTTTCAAACGCATCTCATCATCTGCCCTGACAAGCGTATCAGTAAAAACCGCCGCCAGTTCTTCCACCTGCCTGGTCACTTCTTCCGAACTCCCATCCACTACCATCGTTACCGGCCCCAGGGCAGGCATATCTTCCCTGATCATTTTCATGGGCCAGAGTACACCGTAACGGGTACTGGCATGCTGCAACACCCCTTTCGGAACCGAACCTGCCGTATGAATCAGCAACTGATCTTTCAGTTGCAGGTGAGCGGCTACCTCCGGTAAAGCTTCATCCGTAACGGCTACCATGTATAGATCTGAACCGCCATCCAATCTGCCCAGGTCGGTAATAGCTTCAGCCCCCAGTTCCGCTGCCAGCTGGTTGGCACTTACTGCATCTCTTGCATATACCTGTGCTACTTTATATACTTTATCAACTTTATTTGCCCTGCACAACTCCCTCCCCAGCACCGTGGCAACATTACCCGCACCTATGATACTAACCTGCATATCTTTGATCTTATGAAGATGAAATTAGCACAAAGGCTGCTTATAGGGTATTATAAAAACAAACTCAAACTGATTGGCCTGGTTTCGCCGCGTAAAGCCGCAGAAGCCGCTTATAAGATCTTCTGTACCCCTTTCCCCGTTAAACTCCCCAAAAAATCACCGCCGGTATTTCACAAAGCGGAGAAACTGTCTTTTGAGATGGATGGCCTTACGATCCGCGGCTTTCGCTGGCAGGCGGAACATCCCAACGGGAAAAAGATCCTGATCGTACATGGTTTCAGTAGTTATAGCTACAAATTCGAGAAATACATTCTACCCTTGAAAAAAGAAGGGTTTGAAGTGCTGGCATTCGATGCCCCCGCCCATGGCACCAGTGAGGGCAAACTGATCAATGCCTTTATATATAAGTGTGCCCTCCTGGAAATAGAAAAACTGTTCGGACCCCTGTACGGCATTATGGGACATTCGCTGGGCGGATTAGCCGCTGCCCTGGCTTTTGAGGCTTTGCCGGGTAATGAAAAAAGAAAGCTGGTATTGGTGGCCCCCGCTACCGAAACCAACCGGGCCATCGAAAATTTCTTTACCCTGGTACCCGTAGATGATAAAATAAAACAGGCTTTTACCGGTTTGATTGGCGAACTGACCGAACATCCTGTCAGCTATTATTCTGTGAGCCGGGCGGTAAAAGCCCTGCATGCCCCGGTTTTATGGGTGCACGACCGGCAGGATACGATCTGCCCCTTTGAAGACGTAAAACCACTGCTGACGCAGGATCTGCCACATGTACAGTTTGAAATAACCGAACAGCTGGGGCATAATAAAGTGTACAAAGACAACCGGATCTGCAGCCGGATCGTGCATTTTTTCAGTAACCCGGTTTCCTGATATTTTTTGTGTTTTGCCGGTTTCAACTAATATTGCAGGGTCAGACACCTGATTTTCTCCCCATCCGGGGAGACTTTTTTAGGGGGTTGGACATTTTCGAAGAACCATATAAAAGAACCGTCAGAGGCGGATGAAAAGGCTGTATGGCAAAGAACTTACTGATCGTTGAGTCACCGGCAAAAGCCAAAACCATAGAGAAGATCCTCGGAAAAGATTTTGAGGTGAAAAGCTGTTATGGTCATATCCGTGACCTGGAAAAAGATGATATGGGTATTGATGTGAACAATCATTACCAGCCCAGGTACAAGGTACCCGACGATAAAGAACGTGTGGTAAAAGAATTGCGTCAACTGGCCAAAAAAGCAGACGAAGTATGGCTGGCATCGGATGAGGACCGTGAAGGGGAAAGCATCAGCTGGCACCTGGCCGAGGTATTGGGCCTGGACCCCAAGGTAACCAAGCGGATCGTTTTTCATGAGATCACCGCACCCGCTATCCGCAAAGCGGTAGATAATCCCCGCCGCATCAATATGAACCTGGTGAATGCCCAGCAGGCAAGGCGTGTGCTGGACAGGCTCGTGGGTTTTGAACTGAGTCCGGTACTCTGGCGCAAGATCGGTATGCAGCGAAGCCTTAGTGCCGGCCGTGTGCAGAGTGTGGCAGTGAGACTGATTGTTGAACGCGAAAGAGAGATCAATCATTTTATTCCAGAAAGCAGTTATAAGGTAGAAGCCTATTTTACCTCGCCTGATATCAACGGCAAAACCGTTACGTTCAAAGCAGAAGGTCCCAACAAAATGCAGACCGAGACAGATGCGAAAGCTTTTCTCGAAACCTGCAAGGGTGCCAGATACACCGTAACCGAGATACAGGTAAAACCGGCCAAACGTACACCGGCAGCGCCCTTTACCACTTCTACCCTGCAGCAGGAAGCCTCCCGTAAAATGGGGTACAGTGTGAGTAAAACCATGTTGCTGGCGCAGAAACTGTACGAAAGCGGAAAGATCACTTACATGCGTACAGACAGCATCAACCTGAGTGATACGGCGCTCGATGATATCCGCAACCAGGTTACCAAAGCCTATGGCAGCGAATACCACCAGCCACGCAAATTCAAGAACAAGAACGAAAATGCGCAGGAGGCCCACGAAGCCATCCGCCCTACCTATATGAGTAATACTTCGGTGGAGGATGAAGACACCCGAAGATTATACGAACTGATCTGGAAGCGAACCATTGCTTCGCAGATGAGTGATGCCGAATTTGAGAAGACCACGGCCCGGATCAATGTTAGCAGCAATAACGAAACACTTTCTGCCAACGGCGAAGTGATGAAATTCGACGGTTTTCTGAAAGTATACCTCGAAGGAAAAGACGAAGAAGATGAAGAAAGCACCGAAGGTATGCTGCCGCCGCTGGCCGCAGGACAGGTGCTGGATTTTACCCGCATGACCGCCACTGAAAAATTTACCCGCCCGGCTGCCCGTTATACAGAAGCCTCGCTGGTGAAGAAACTGGAGGAACTGGGCATCGGACGTCCTTCGACTTACGCCCCTACCATTTCTACCATTATGAAGCGGAACTATGTGGAGAAGCGGGATAAAGAAGGCGTGAAAAGAGAGATCAGGTTACTCACCCTTACCAAAAAAGACGCGGTAGAGAAAGAGATTTTACAGGAAAACACCGGTGCGGAGAAGAATAAATTATTCCCCACCGACCTCGGTGCCGTAGTAACCGACTTCCTGAAACAATATTTTACCAAAGTGATGGATTTTGGCTTTACCGCCAAGATTGAGCAGGAGTTTGACCTGATTGCCGAGGGCAAAATTGCCTGGAGTAACATGATCGATGGTTTTTACAAGCCCTTCCACGAAACCATTGAGCATACACTCGAGAATGCGGAGCGTGCCAAGGGCGAAAGGGAGCTGGGTATGGATGAGGCTACCGGCAAAAAAGTGATCGCCCGTATGGGCCGCTACGGCCCCATGGTGCAGATCGGCGATACGGCCAATGAAGAAGAGAAACCCCGGTTTGCCAAACTGCGTCAGGACCAGAGCATTGAGACCATTACCATGGAAGAAGCCATGCAGCTGTTCTCCCTGCCCCGCACACTGGGCGAATATGAAGGACAGGAACTCTCTGTGAACGTAGGCCGTTTTGGTCCCTATATTAAACTGGGTGAGCAATTTATCTCCATCCCCAAAGGTGAGGACCTGCATACCATTGAACTCGACAGGGCCATCCAGCTGATCAACGAAAAGCAGCTGGCCGATGCACCGATCGCTTTCTACAATGAATTACCGGTAACCAAGGGCAAGGGCCGCTTCGGACCTTTTATCAAGTGGAACGATATGTACATCAATATCCCGAGGGCCTATAATTTTGATGCACTCTCAAAAAGTGATATCGATGAACTGATCAGTAAGAAAATTGACAAGGAAGCCAACCGCTTTATCAAACAATGGCCTGCCGAGAAAATCTCTATTGAAAATGGTCGTTGGGGCCCCTTTATCCGCTTCAATAAAAAAATGCTGAAAATGGGCCGCAAAGCCGATGCCGGCAAATACACCGCGGAAGAATTGGCCGATGTGGAACTGGAAGAGATCAAAAAAATGATCGAGGCCCAGGTACCCAATGCGTTTGCCAAAAAAAGCGCCGCTAAGAAAACGGCTGCCAAAACAGCTACTAAAACGGTAAAGAAAGCCACCAAAAAAGCTGCACCCAAAAAGGCTGCGAAGAAGAAATAACCTGATTAAATTCAAAAGTCAAAATTAAAAAGTCAAAAGAGTAATTTCTTTTGACTTTTTAATTTTGACTTTTTACTTATAAAACGTTTAGTGATTTAGTCGTATTTCCCCATCTGCCGCAGAAACCTGACGTGCGCCACTACTGCTCTGCGCATGGTAGGATACTCGATATACTGCAACTGGTATTCGCGACACACATTTCTTACGATCTCGCTGATGGCGGGATAGTGAACGTGTGAAATCTTAGGAAACAAATGGTGTTCGATCTGGAAATTCAGTCCACCTACCAGCCAGCTAACGAGTTTGTTCTTGGTAGCAAAATTGGCGGTTGTTTTGATCTGGTGAGCGGCAAATTCATCGGGCATTTTATGCGTGTCTGCATCTGCCACAGGGAAAGAAGTATGTTCTACCGTATGCGCCAGCTGGAATACAATACTCAGTACAAATCCGGCAAACAGGCTCATGATTAAAAAACCTACTACCCAGCTTACCCAACCCACTGCAATGATGGGAATCACGATAAATACGGCAGCATGGTACACTTTCACGCTCCAGAATTCAAAATGATCTGCAAAGCTCATTTTCTTCAAAGGCACATTACCGATCTTTTTGGAAAAATATTTCTGGTAATCGGTGAAGAAGATCCAG
>SCVK01000492.1 GCA_004297075.1 Chitinophagaceae bacterium | reverse complement strand
AGCTGGTGCCGCAGTGGGGTGCACCGTCACGCAGTGCTCTTGTGGACGAGGCGCTGACCTTGTACTTCAAGCGGCGTCGCGGCCCGGCCCGGTCCAAGAAGGCTGTTGACGCAGAGGAAGCCGCCGCCTCTTGAGCGCCCAACGCCGAGGCGGGACCTACAAATGCGCACGTCACAGCCGCAAATGGGGGAGTGGATGTCGCCCCCAGCGGGTAGACTTGGCGACATGAGCCCGGCGAGCACCAGCACGCATCCAGCGGATACCTACGAGGACATCTTGGCCGCCCTGTCACCCCAGGAACGCCGCCTCGTGCATGACGTCGTGGTCAGTGGCGCGATCGAGGGCTACACACCCGACCGCGAGTCCGTGGCCCGACTCGCGGACCTGGCGAGCGGGAAGATCACCGGCGACCAGTACCGGGCCGAGCTGCTCGCCAGCGTCCGTCACCACGCGCAGCCGTAAGACACGCCTCGCTTTCGCGTCCCCGTGGAGTGGAGCGACTACTTCTGGCCGGGCACCACCGTTCTGCGCAATCACCTCGGTATCCGCGACGCCGCGGAACTGGAACGCCTCGAGCAGCATTTCGCCTACAGCCGAGGGATGGAGCTCGCGCGCGGCCAGGCACCGGTACCGGAAACCTTCGACGCCGAGCATCTACGGCGCGTGCATCGGTGGCTCTTCCAGGACGTGTACCCCTTCGCCGGCGAATTCCGTGAAGTCGAGGTGTCCAAGTGGAGCAGCTTCGCCAGCACCGACAACATCGCGGCCTGCATCGACCGCGCAGCGGCCATCGTCGCCGAGACGTCCTGGCCCGACCTGGACGACGCGCAATTCGCCGACAAGGCCGCCCAAACGTACTGCTGGATCAACTACGCACACCCCTTCCGGGAGGGAAACGGTCGGGCCACCCGGGCGTTCATGAACGCTGTCGCGGCCCAGGCCGGGCGGGGACTCGACTACAGCGCGATACCCCGCGAGGTGTTCGTCCAGCGGGCCGCGTTCTCGTGTCCGGACATGTCTCAGACCGAGCCGACCCACGAATGGATGGTCCCGGTCTTCGAGCAGATCAGCCGGCCGGCCAGCGACCTCAGCGCCCCCACAGAGTTTCTGCCACCCAAATCACAGTCGCAAGGCTACGATCGAGGCCTGTAGCTACGCCGCTCATCTCAAGCGGTAGACCCGTCGCCGCCGGCATCCGATCACATGCGTCTTGCAAATCCGGCCCCATTTGCTTAACTTTCGTAAACACCACTGTGTTGCGGGCGTGTCGCGGTTGCTCTATTGGTGCCATACTGAAACATGTACTATCCCTGTGAACGGGGGACCACCGGACCGGTTAGACCAGGAGGCGACCATCACCGCCGCGCCGTTAGACGAGGATGCCGCAGTCGATTTGGCGCGGTCCTTGCTCAGCGAAGGCCACCCCGTAGATGAGGTTGTGGCCCGCACGGGCCT
>SCVK01000019.1 GCA_004297075.1 Chitinophagaceae bacterium | reverse complement strand
GTCTTCACTTTCGGTAGGCTCGATCATGATGGTACCCGCTACCGGGAAACTCATGGTAGGCGCATGGAAACCATAGTCGATCAAACGTTTGGCCACATCTTCTGCCTCAACACCCACACTTTGTTTAAACGGACGCAGATCCACAATGAACTCATGTGCACAGGTACCATTGGTGCCGGTATACAGGATCTTGTAATATTTCTCCAGTCTCGCCTTCATGTAATTGGCATTCAGGATCGCATATTCTGTGGACTGGCGCAGACCAACTGCTCCCAGCATTTTGATATACCCATAACTGATCAGCAGGATGCTGGCAGAACCATAGGGAGCGGCGCTAACCGAACCGGTACTATTTAATGCCGGGTGACCCGGTAAATATGGAGCCAGCTTATCGTTCACACAGATAGGGCCCATGCCGGGTCCACCACCACCGTGCGGGATAGCGAAGGTTTTGTGCAGGTTCAGGTGGCAAACATCGGCACCGATCATACCCGGGCTGGTTAATCCTACCTGTGCATTCATATTGGCGCCATCCATGTACACCAAACCACCATTATCGTGGATGATCTGGCAGATATTACGGATGGTTTCTTCAAACACACCATGTGTGGAAGGGTAGGTAACCATTAAGGCACCCAGTGTGTCTTTGTATTGTTCCGCTTTGGCCTGCAGATCGGCTACATCAATATTACCGGCATCATCACATTTTACCACCACCACTTTGAATCCGCACATCACTGCGCTGGCAGGGTTGGTGCCGTGGGCGCTGATCGGGATCAGTACCACATTACGGTGATCTTCTTTTCTTGCCTGGTGGTAAGAACGGATGGTAAGCAGACCCGCATATTCTCCCTGCGCGCCACTGTTAGGCTGCAGGCTGCAGGCGGTAAAACCGGTGATCTCGCAGAGATAGCTGTTCAGTTCTTCAATGATCTGCTGGTAACCTTCGGTTTGATCGGCGGGTACAAAAGGATGCAAGCCACCAAACTCTGGCCAGCTCACCGGGATCATTTCTGAAGCGGCATTCAGTTTCATGGTACAGCTTCCTAAACTGATCATGCTGGTATTAAGAGAAAGGTCTTTGTTCTCCAGTGATTTGATATAACGCATCATCTGGCTTTCGCTGCGGTGAGTGTTGAATACCGGATGCGTTAAATAAGCAGAGCTGCGCTGAAGTTCAGCAGGTATTTGATGGTTGGCAGATACAAGCGAAGCGGCCGATAACTGGTGTCCGGTACTTTTTTCCGTCAGTGCTTCAAATATTTTCAGGATGGTGTTGGCATCTTCTACGGAACTGGTTTCATCCAGGCTGATACCAATACTGCCATCGGTAAAATAGCGGAAATTGGCATGGTATTTTTCAGCCATCGTTTTTACCGATGCAGCCTTTAATCCGGTGATATGTAAAGTATCGAAATAGGCATTGTTGGCCTGAGTAATACCCAGTTTTCCTAATCCCCCGGCTACAGCCTGTGCCAGTGTATGCACGCGGGTAGCGATTTTTTTCAATCCATCCGGTCCGTGGTATACAGCATACATGGCGGCCATATTGGCCAGTAAAGCCTGCGCCGTACAGATATTGGAAGTGGCTTTTTCGCGTTTGATATGCTGTTCGCGGGTTTGCAGGGCCATACGCAGTGCACGGTTGCCCTGTGCGTCAATGCTCACACCGATCAGGCGGCCGGGCATTCCTCTTTTAAAATCATCTTTGGTAGCGAAAAACGCGGCGTGTGGTCCGCCAAAGCCCATGGGCACGCCAAAACGCTGGGCAGATCCAAGGGCGATATCAGCTCCCAGCTCACCGGGAGAAGTTAATAAAGTTAAAGCCAGCAGATCGGTAGCCATGATCACCAGTCCTTCAATAGTGTGTACACTGTTGATGAAACTGCGGTAATCTTCTACTGATCCGTTATCATTCGGATATTGTACAATGGCTCCAAAATAAGTGTTATCCAGTTGGGCTGTTTTGTAATCTCCATACACCAGTTCCACACCAATGGGTTGTGAACGGGTAACGAGCACATCTTTGGTTTGGGGGTACACGGCATTGTCTACAAACAGTTTGGGTTTGCTGATCAGATCCGTTTTGTTTACATGATGAAAGATCATGGCCATGGCTTCGGCTGCAGCGGTAGCTTCATCCAGCAGCGATGCATTGGCAATGGGCAGTCCCGTTAGGTTGGATACCATAGTCTGGAAATTTAACAGGCTTTCCAAACGACCCTGTGAAATTTCGGCCTGGTAAGGCGTGTATTGGGTATACCATCCCGGGTTTTCAAAAATGTTGCGTAAAACCACACTCGGCGTGATAGTGCCGTAATAACCCTGACCTATGTAATTTTTATATAATTTATTTTTGGCAGCTACTTTTTTCAGCTCTGTGAGGTAGGTAAACTCACTAACAGCAGAAGGGATATTCAGATCCCCTTTGATGCGGATAGAATCCGGCACCGTTTTACCGATGAGTTCGTCTAAAGTACCTGCTCCGATGGTTGCTAACATCTGCTGTGTGTCTGCACTGTTGGGTCCGATGTGCCTGCCCTGAAATTCTGTGGATTGCTGTTCAAATAAGTTCATACGATAGTCTGTAGTTTGAGGTGATTTTGTCGCTTTACAGGGGACCCCGAAAGCAGGCAAAGAACTAAATCGCCGCAAAGGTAAGCGGATATAAGAGTATAATAAAGCTTTTGTTGAACTTGGGGATAGGGGGTGGATTGTGGTGAGTGGCGAGTGGTCAGCAGGGAGGATTATTCGGAAAAACGGGGAAATCCTGCTAATCTTGCAGGAGAACCGGCTGTTTCTGCCTGCCGGTTTCAACTGATACTGTGTACTATGAGCGACGTTAAAATGGACAACTGGGAAAAAAGGAGCGGTGAGCACCAGAAACTGTATAAGCAGTTTCTGCAGCGGGCCGATAAAAATAAGGTACTGAAATTGCTGCCGGACCTGCATGAAGCGGCTTTTGAGGAGATTGATTGTCTTAGCTGTGCCAATTGCTGCAAAAATTATTCGCCCCGTTTCAAAACGCCGGATATCAAACGGATCAGCAAATACCTGGGCATGAAAGAAGGGGATTTTATTGAAACCTATCTCTACCTCGACCAGGAAGGCGATTATGTAACCAAAAGCAAACCCTGCCCGTTTCTCGGAGCCGATAATTACTGCAATATATACGAAGCAAGGCCGTCTGATTGTCACCGCTTCCCCTATACAGATGAAGATGTGCTGCTCAAACGGCCCGCTATTACATTAAAAAATTCCACTTTTTGTCCGGCAGTATATTTTGTGCTGGAGAAACTGATGACTACTTTGAAGTAAGTTCATCATAAGCAGCCGTAAGACTTCTTTCTGCACCGCTGTTTTTCCAACTGATACCGGGTATTTCTTTGGCTTTGATGATCTCATCTTTGCTTTTACCGGCTTTGATCTGGCTGTCTACAAAATCGAGCAGCCTTTTCAGGTAATCTTCAAATGCCGCCAGGTCGCTTAAGGAACCGGTGATCTTTTCAGGGTCTGCGGCATGGCCAAAAACAAAAAGAGTGTCTTTGTCAAATGTTTTTTGTGCTTTCTGCATTACCTGCACCCAGCTTTGGATATTGGCACCGGCAGAGCGGTCTATAAAAGGGGAGATCTGGTTAAACAGCAGGTCGCCGGTATGCGCAATATTGGCATTTTCGAAATGGATGATGGCATCGCCGTTGGTATGTCCGGCACCGAAATAATAAGCCCGGATTTTTTCCTTACCGATTTTCTGTTTCCAGCTTTTATCAAAAGTGATATCCTGGAACAATTGTTTGTCGGTGGATTTGGCCTGTTCTGACACACGCCTGTAATTGGCGAGGCAGTTCTCATGTCCAACTACGTGTTCGGCAATATCTTTAAAGGAAATATTACCACCTGTATGATCTCCATGGTGGTGGGTATTGATGAGGAATTTGAAAGGCATTTCTTTTTGCTTCTTCAATTCATCTATCAGGTGTTTGGCCGGATCGGGAAACTGCGAATCTACCACTACGTATCCGTCGGCAGATTGATAAAAGCCGATGGTTCCTCCCCGTTCAGTAAAAATGCCCACTTCTCCGCGCAGCATTTTGATCTTATAAGCGGGCTGCTGCAAAAAAGCAGCAAACATATCTTTTGGAGTAAGCGCGAATAAGCCGGCTGTTAATCCGGTATTACGCAGAAAGGAACGACGTTGCATGAATATTGGTTTGAGGGTAAATACGGGTTACTAAGATAGGTAAATTTAGTATTCCATTTTCCGCAGGCTGGGGGCTTTGATCCAGGTGCCTGCTACTACCAATAAGGTCATACAGCCGCCAAATACAACAGATGGGATAACGCCCATGAGTTTGGCGGCCACGCCGCTTTCAAACTGTCCCAGTTCATTGCTGCTGTTGATGAACATGGAGTTCACGCTCATCACACGGCCCCGCATATTGTCGGGTGTTTTTAATTGGAGGATGGTTCCTCTCACCACTACACTGATACCGTCCAGAATACCGCTGAGTAATAATACTGCAAACGACAGCCAGAAGATCTTTGAAAGGGCGAAGATGATGATGCATACACCAAATCCGGCCACGGATAAAAGCAGTTTTTTGCCTTGTCCGCGACGCATAGGAGAGATGGTCAGTATCACAATAATGAGGATGGAACCGATGTCAGAAGCGGCATTTAACCAGCCAAATCCGATAGGACCGGTTTTTAATATGTCTTTGGCAAAAACCGGGATCATGGCTACGGCACCACCGAATAATACAGCAAACAGATCAAGTGATAGTGCGCCCAATACTTCTTTGGTTCTGAAAACAAAATTCAAGCCCTCTTTCACACTGTCCAATGTTTTTTTCTCGCCGGGCTCGTTCAGGGGTGGTTTGGGTTTTAGCTGGTACATGAAGCCCAATCCAAAGCTAACCAGCACACAGATAATGGCCAATGATCCGGTATTGCCAAGACCTGCAATCAAAAAACCCACTGTTGCATGCCCGGTTACCGATGCCGATAACCAGATGCCCTGGTTCCAGGTGGTAGCATTCTGCAGGATAGATTTGGGTACGATGGATGCCACCATGGTTCCAAAACTCGGGCCCGTAAAAGAGCGGAATACGCCGGTAAAGAAAATGATCACATAAATACTGAATGCGATCCAATGGTTACTGATCTGTGTTGAAGTATATTTTGTGGATAATCCCAGCAGCAGCAGTGCGCAGAACAGATAGAGGGATACCCCTCTGAGCAATAATTTTCTTTTTTCGCTGATATCGATCACATGACCTGCATACAAGGAAAGGGATACCGCCGGGATCACTTCCGACAAACCGATCAGGCCAATGGCAAAGGGTTCGTTGGTGAGTTCATAGATCCACCAGCCAACCAGGGTACCCATCATGCGCAGCCCCATAATAAAGAGAAAACGCCCCATCATCAGGTGCCGGTATTCCGGGATCCGCATGGCGGCAAAGGGATCGTGTCTCTCCTGGGGTTCTGTCATTGTTGCTGGAAGCGGGTGAATAGTGAATGGTCAATGGTGAATAGAAGATATGTCACCATATCTCTTCTTCATCGTCTGCTAATTTACTACGGTAAGCTGAAATAATGCTGGCCATCTTCATAGTCCTTATCAAGGGCGTCGATCACGATCTGCAGGTGTTTTTCGTTACCCAGAAAATCTGCATTACTTGCATCTATGAAAATGGTTTTGATATTATGGTGTTTGATATAACTGGTATAGGTTTCCTGTATATTGAACAGGTACTCATCCGGAATGCTCTGCTCGTAACTGCGGTTACGTTTTTTGATATTGGCCTGCAGCTTTTGAACCGGTGCATGCAGGTAGATCAGTATATCAGGAAAAGTGAGTTGCTGGTGAATGATGTCAAATAATTTCTGGTACAGCCTGAATTCTTCTTCGGGCAGGTTTACTTTGGCAAACAATAAACATTTGGTGAAGAGATAATCAGAAATAGTCACACTCTGAAAAAGGTCTTTCGTGTGTACCATTTCTTTTAACTGCTTATATCGCTCCGCCATAAAAAACAACTCAAGCGGGAAAGCATATTGATCGGGTTTCTCGTAGAATTTTGGCAGGAACGGGTTGTCTGCAAACTCTTCGAGTATTAATCTGGCATTAAAATGTTTGGCTAATAAATGCGTAAGCGTGGTTTTGCCAACGCCGATATTTCCCTCAACAGTGATAAAGTGATGCTTCATGAATAGATTCCTCGATGATGGTCAAAATTAACCGCCATCAGGTAGTGGAGGGGGATTTTTTTTGCACATTCAATTCATCGGTACATTCCTCCAGTAATTGCTGAATGGGTTTATGTAAAACAGGGTGTACCAGAGCCGGGGCTATCTCGTTCAGGGGTAAAAGGGCAAATTTCCTGTCGGGGAGGGCAGGGTGCGGTAATGTTAATAACCCGGTTGCCATAACGAGTCCGTCTATCAGTAAAATATCCAGATCAATGATTCTGGGCCCCAGTTTGATGGTTCTTTTCCGGCCCATTTTTTCTTCGATCCGCAATAATTGCCGCATCAGCTCTTCGGGGGCCAGTTCTGTCTGCACAGCCAGTGCCTGGTTATAAAAACTGGGCTGATCCGTTAATCCCCAGGCCGCAGTTTCGTAAATAGCCGAAGAATGAACGATATTGCCACAGGATTGTTCAATTTCGTGAATGGCTTCCTGCAGATAAGCAGATCGGTTACCAAGATTGCCGCCTATCAGCAA
>SCVK01000118.1 GCA_004297075.1 Chitinophagaceae bacterium | reverse complement strand
GCACCGAAATGGGTAAAATGCATGGCACTTACCAGATGGAGAACGAGAACAGCAAACAATTGTTCTCAGTGAATATTCCTTCTTTTGATATGATCGTACCTACGAAAATGAATTGACCGGGTTGTACCCCGTTGATAAGCCTGCACCGTTTATCTTCCGGTGTTTGTTATCAGGGTTTGCTTTTTCTATAAAACAAAAGCGGCTGGTTGTTTCTCGCAATTACCAGTGTTTTGGTTACACCCGCGCTTTTGATCCAGCGGGCATTTCTTAGTTCTCCGCTAACCGCCGGGAGAGAGAAGCTGGTTCTGAACTGTTTAGCCGCAATATCAAATACCATACCCGTCGGATTCATGGCATCATACCGACCTTCGTAAGGTACCACGCCATACATATTGCCGCCTGCAAGAAATCCGTGCGAAGGGCGATCATCGTCCAACGCCGTAAAACTAAACAGGGGTGCCATCTGCATCTTTCCGGGTAAAGGCATAGCAGTAAATCCACCTTTACCATTATTGAGGAAGCAGGTAGATGCCAGCGTTTCAGCTTTCAGCATGATAAAATCCTTAAACAGGTCATCAAACATGAAATCTACTGTTTTACCGGCCACTTCGCTATAGGTTACATATGCTTTTTTCAGCAGGGGCAAAGGTCTTTCAAGTTCATCTTTTGCCAGAAAGGTGTAATCTTTTCCATCAACAGCATAGGTCATAATCTGTTCCAGGGTTCCGTTGCGGTCAAAGTCTTTGACGAACAGTTTCAGCGGACCATTTTTACCTGCGTATAATTTAGAGTTATATCCCCAGTTACCAGCCAGGATATCAGTAAACCCATCCCCATTCACATCTGCTGTGAACACGGTCTGCCAAAGCCCGGTAGAAGCTGGAATAGGAGATGATTTGAATATTCCTTTCTGGTTTATGAAAACCTGTACAGGTGTCCATTCACCTGCTATTACCAGGTCGGGCCAGCCATCGCGGTTCAGGTCTGTAAACGATGCGGACAGGATCATACCTGCTTTATCCAGTGCAATTTGAGTAGCCGCAGCCTTGGTAAATATTCCTTTCCCATTGTTCAGTAACAAATAAGAAGGTTGAGCGATCCCGTAATGGGTTGCATCTGCCATACCGCCGATAAAAAGGTCATTGTCACCATCTTTATCAATATCAGCAGCAACCACACAGGTTTTGTTAACGAGTAATTGCGGTAAGGCTTTTTCAGCTTCTGCAAAATGCCCCTTCCCATCGTTCAGGAAAAGATGATCGGACAGATCAGGATTGCCATCGTCTGCTTCGTTACCGCCACTCACCACATAGAGATCAGGTTTCTTATCACCATTGGCATCAAAAAACAAAGCGGCTACACCCTCAGTATTTTTGTACCGGCCGAACAAGGCAGTATCGGATGACTGGAATTTTCCATTTGGGGTCTGGAGCAGTAATGCTCCCGGCTGTCCTTTACCACCGCCCACAAATATATCATCAAGCCCATCTGCATTCACATCGGCAACCGCAAGGGCAGGTCCGCGTGCAGACATTTCGTGGGGAATAAGGTATTGTTTATTGAAATCGATAAAATCATTTTCCCTGTGTTGCCAGTTCAACCCGGTTTCTTCAGTGATATCTGTTAATGCAGCAGGTTTCTCAGCGAAGAATTTTTTGTAATCAAATTTACCTGACGCGGTAGACTGTTTCATCAGCACATGGTTACCGGGCACAACATTCCGCATAATCTCATACCGCTGATCCGGCCATATCACCAGCATACTGTCGATAATATTGGTACTGCCCAACCCAAACGATACAACGGGAGGAACAGAAGATTCAAAACCTCTCGTTAACATCAGTTGCTGGTACTGCATGCCTGCCTTCTGAAACAGGTACACCTTACAACCGATCCCGAAAGTATTCTGATTATCCCCTTTAAAGGAAATGGAGAGTTGATTCTGTTTAGGGCTGTTATTTTTTAATAAGACCGCTTTACTTTCTATACAGTTCATAACAACATCCAGGTCTCCATCATTATCCAGATCTGCATAAGAAGCACCGGTAAAATACCCTTTCATTCCCGCGGTGCCCCATTGTTTGCTTAGGTCTGAAAATCCATTTTCCAGATTGCCCCTGAAGAAAAAAGGATGGGATGCGCCATCAGGCATTTTATCAATGGCTTCCTGGTCATAGATGTCCGTATTATCCACGGAATGTTTTACATAAAGGGAAGAAACAAACCGGACATAATCCAGGTCTACCGGGCGTTTTACAATTCCGCTCGATACAAAGAGATCTTTTATACCGTCATTATCAAAATCAGCGAACAGGGGTGCCCAGCTCCAGTCTGTGGCTGACACATTATTCATCATGCCCACTTCACTGAAGCTGACCCCGTTACCATTATTATGCTGCAGGCTGTTATGCGAGAACTGGTGCTGATAACCATTATTCTCTATTTTTACTTTATAGATATCGAGATTCTCATCACTTCCATAGGTTTTCAGCACTTTTTCATCGTAGGGAAGCATATCTACGGTAATCACATCCGGCTGACCATCGTTATCATAATCGGCCACATCATTACCCATACTAAAGCGGCTGTAGTGCCTGAAATGAGCTGCGCCGTTTTCTGTAAAACTGCCGTTGCCATTATTGATATAATAGTAATCGTTCTCATGAAAATCGTTACTGATATAAATATCTTCCCAGCCATCATTATTGATATCGCTTGTGTTAATGCCCAGGCCGTATCCCTGGCCACTCTGAAAAATGCCTGCTGCTGCAGATACATCTGTAAATTTTCCGGTTGTGGTTATATCATTCCTTAATAAACGGTCACCCGCGTCTTTGCTATAAATACGGCGGGCACTGGTATCCGCAATATTCTGGTGGGGTCTCTGTGAGTGATTTAAAATATAACAATCGAGATCTCCATCATGATCATAATCAAAGAAAGCAGCTTGTGTAGCAAAACTGGCGTTATCCAGCCCGTATTCAGCAGCGGCCTCTTTAAAGGTACCATCTCCTTTATTAATGAACAATTCATTCCTTCCCTGCAGCCCGCGGATGCCATTTACTGCTGAAACATAAATATCAAGAAAACCATCAGCGTTTACATCTGCCATGGTAGCGCCGGTGCACCAGTCTGAACTACCGGCCACCCCGGCTTTTGCCGTAATGTCTTCAAATTCAAAGCTGCTGCCTTCTGCTGTGTTCTTTCCTCTATTCAGATATAACCTGTTAATCCCTTTATTATTCCCTGTAAAATAAATATCGATGTAGCCGTCATTATTGATATCACCTGTTGCCACACCCCCTCCGTTGTAATAGTACAGATAGTAGAGGATATTGAAAGTGTCTTTCTGCAGCGGGGTGTTCTCGAAATCAACATGACTTTTGGAAGCAGGAACTATTTCAAAAAGCGTTTCTGTCCTTTTGCAGGAAAATAAAACGGCAGCTACACATATTACCAGAAAATGTAGGATATAACGATGCATAAAAAAATTCGATAAGGTAAAAAGGGGTGTACATCTGATGATGATACACCCCCTGATCAAAACAACCAATTGCCAATTATAACTTACTATTATACAAAGCAGTCACTTCTGCAGCGGTCAATGCTTTCCCGTATAACCTGAACTGGTCCAGCGTACCGGAATAGGATTTGATCCAGTCATCGGTGGGGCCTGCTGCCTTAGCATGTTTATTCCAGCCACCTACGATCCACTGGCCGGCTTTGGAGAAATCAACGGCTCCACGGGCCACACCGTTATTCTTCACATCCGTTTGCGTAGCCGTTAACCCTGTAACAACCACTCCATCAAAATAATAAGTCATTTTAGATGTAGCCTGATCGTAAGCGTATACAATATGGTGCCAGTTACCATCAAAAACCGGCTTCTGGAAATCTCCTTCCAGCCATTGGTCCATCAGGCCCAGTTTCATCGTGGCTTTGGTAGCTGTCTGGTTTTCCATCAGCAGAAACAGGGCGCTGTTACTCCATCCATAAGATGGATCAACCAAGGAAAACAGAAATTCTGTTCTGCCCGCCTGAGCCGTATTTTTAATCCAGAAGGAAACAGAAAAACTGGTAACGGTTTTGAAATCGTTGGCCGAAGGATATACGATCGCTTTCCCATCTACCGCTTTCACCGCTTTACCGGAAACACCCGCTACAAATGAATAAGGATTATCTGTTGCAAAATTGGCTCTGATACTATCTACATCGCTGCCATCGTACGCCGTATAAAACTTAAGCGGACCACCCGGAGGATTGGCATCTTTGAGATAATTGCTTAATGCAGGTTTGTCCATTTTCTGGCAACCGGTTACAGCCAGTAGCACCAGAACGGCAGCCAGTAAATATGATGTATTTTTCATTTTGTCTGATTTGAATTAAAAGATGTTGGAACAATTGATTAGGGCCACTCAGGATTCTGCACCAATACCCCTCCTGCAAAATCGATCGCAGGTTGCGGAATTGGGTAGTACCTGTGTTTATTCTGGTACCCCTGGCCACCTAATACGGCTTGTGCCAGCCCCCATCTTACCAGGTCATAAAAACGTTCGCCTTCCATGGCCAATTCAAATCTTCTTTCATTCTGAATGGCGGTACGCATCTGCGCCTTATCAACAAAAGCGATCGGAGGTAATACACCGCCTGCCCCATTTCTGGCCCTGGCCCTGATCTGCTCCAGGTAATTGGCAGCGAGTGTTGCGTTGGCAGCGCCTCCTACTTCGTTGGCCGCTTCTGCCGCCATCAGCAACACATCTGCATAACGGATCTCACGTTGGTTAATCCATCCTGCCTGACGTGTACCCGTTACCACCTGCATGGCAGGATCCGGATATACTTTCTTGTTCCAGTATTTTCTGGGGATCCCCGGGAAACTTGGTAACACTTTTCCATATACACCGTCAGACTGACCAGAATACAGGATAGTAGCGTTCTTTCTGGGGTCGTTAGCATCAAAGGCAGCTACCAGTTCTTCTGTTGGTGTATTCCATCCCCAGCCCAGATCCCATTCACCGGCTCCGCGAACACCCTGTGCAATACCATACCAGGATGAATAGTTATCTGAGCCATTGGCTCCGATATGCGCCTGAATTTCCCAAACAGATTCTGAACTGTTCTCTCCGGCATCAGTGAATATTTTGGAGTAATCAGACTGCAAAGAATACAACCCGGAATTGATCACCTGCTGACAGAGTGTTAAAGCACTTGCCCAGTTCTGCCTGTATAAAAGGCTTTTGGCATGCAGGCTCTTGGCAGCACCATTGGTTAAACGGCCAATGTTTTTGGCAGGCCAGGTAGCGGGCAGGTTGGCTTCAGCATAAGTGAGGTCCGCATCTATCAAAGCATAGATCTCTGCAACAGTAGCCTTGGGTTTTTTACCATCAGCGGGGTTGTATACTCGGAAATCTATTTTAGGAACTTCTCCAAATGCCCTTACCAGATCGAAATAAGCAAAAGCACGGAAAAACCTCGCTTCGGCAATGTTTACCATAGAAGCCGCATCGGTCAGTTTCAAAGAGTCGGCCAGCTGCAGGGCTGTATTGGCCTGGCCGATCAGTACATAGTGTTGATCCCAGTAAGTGTTGGAAGACCAGTGGTCCTTTACATACTGGAACTGATCGTATATCACACCCCAGTCGGCACCATCTGAAGGGCTGCTTCCTTTTTCAGAATCATCTGAACGGAAGTTATTCATGGCCAGCCAGGGAATGCCTCCAAAACCCTGACCTGCTACATCGCCATTGCGGATGGCACCGTACAAACCATAGATCTGACCCTCCAGGCCTCCCTGGTTCAGGTCGTCCAATGTGGCTGAAAGAGGTTTCCTGTCAAGGAATTTTGTACAGCCTGGTATGATCATCGCCAACAACACTGCGAATAATGCACCAGTTACTATTTTTTTGATATGATTCATAATATGCTCTTTTAAGTTTTTTAGAAGGTTACATTGATACCACCGGTGAATACAAGTGGAACCGGTCCATTACCATTATCGATGCCGAAAGAAGTGGCTGTTCCACCAAACTCAGGCGTATAGCCGGAATTCCGCTTGAATGTTTTCAGATTCTGAACATTCGCAAAGAGTCTTACGCTCTTGATGTTCACTTTCTTCAGCAGGGTAGGTGTAAAGTTGTAACCCAGCTGCACGTTCCTGATCCTGAAATAACTTCCATCTTCTATACCATACGTTGAAGGAAGACGGTTAATGGTATGGTTCGCTCCTAATATCGGATCCCAGTTAGAAGTACCTTCCCCGGTCCAGCGATTCAGCTTGAAAGCAGGATAGTTAAAAGTAGTGAACGGCAGTTCTGAACTACCCCAGTAGCGGTAGATCTCGTTGCCATACACCCCATTGAAATCAACACCGAAATCAAATCCCTTATAACTGGCCTGTAAAGACACTCCATACATAAAGTCGGGGGTTGGATTTCCAATCATCGTTCTGTCCTTCGTATCAATCACATTATCCCCATTGATATCCTTGTATTTGAAATCGCCCGGACCGTAATCATATCCGATCACTTTTGGTGAAGCCAGTTTATCAGCATAAGACTGATACAGTCCCTCCACTACGTAACCATAGAAATAACCGATAGGATAACCCGCTTCGGTCTGGTTAGGACGCTCTTCACTCGCTGGTAAACGGTTCCCCCCCAGGTCAACCACTTTATTGTTGAAAGTGGTAATGTTCGCGTTTACGGAGAATGACCAGTCTTTGGTGAGTTTCTGGTTCCATCCCGCAGAGAATTCAAAACCCTTATTCCGAAGATCACCTACGTTATCCAGTCTGTAACGGCCTGATCCGGTTGGAACGATGGTCATGATGTCTTTGGTAGTCTTATCATAGTAAGCAGCTTCTGCATGTAAACGATTGTTAAGCGCATAGAATTCAAAACCGATTTCTTTGGCATTCACAGTTTCCCATGTCAGGTCGCGTTGTGGTTCATATGACAATGAATAAGCCGGCACAATATTGTTGCCGAATACCGCTGTATTACCGGATTGCAAGGCGGGATAGAACGGATAATCATATCCATACGTATTCTGCACACCCAGTATCCCCCATGATGCTTTCAGCTTGAAAAAGTTGAATACATTCTGTTTTTCCATGAACTTTTCCTTGGTCAGTTCCCATGCGGCACCTACTGAGTAGAAGTTTTTGAAACGGTTGAACGGAGATATCTGCGAAGAACCGTCGCGGCGGAAGGAACCATTCAGCAGGTATTTTCCTTTATAATTGTACAATACGCGGAAAAGACTGGATACGGTTGCCCTCTCCCACTGCGCCGAGGAAGAACGTTTGGTAGTGGGATCTCCAAATCCGTTGTCCACATACCAGAAACGTTTGTCGTTAGGGATCGCATCACCGGTTACACGTTGGCTAACACTTCCGAATAACCCGTTGTAGCTGTTGAAATAGGTAGTAAAACCGGCAATTGCGGTCAGGCCATGTTCTCCAAAACTCTTTTTGAAAGTGAGTATATGGTCCTGCTGGAATTTTTTCCAGTTACCCTGTCCCTGATTCACAGAAGTAGTTCTGTTATTTGGTTCTACAAACACCGAACCTGATGCACCTACAGTGGGGTTGTACACATTGATGATAGGATTGTACCTTCTCTCATCCAGGTTAGAGATATCAGCGAAGAAAGTGGAACGCAGCGTAAAGTTCCGGAGGAAATTAATTTCTGCATATACACTTCCAACGGTACGGAATTCTGTGCGGATCTCTTTGTCCCATTTGTTTTCCAGGTTCATTAACGGGTTACCGATCTGAGCCGCCTGAATAGCCAGTTGTGTGTAAACACCATTGGCAGCATTAAATGGTTCCGTAATGGGTAACACACGCCGCGCATCATACAACAGCCCGTTTGCCTGGCTGAACGGTAGTTTCTGACGGAAAGCATTCAGGTTAAATCCAAACTTGATGCTCTTGCTCACGCGCAGTTCATCATTCACATTAAAGATGATCTTATCCAGCTTCTCATGTTTTACCACGCCTTCATCGGTGATATAACCCACGCCCATATAAAACCTGTTCTTTTCGGTGCTGGAAGTAAGACTTATATTGTTACTATTAAAGAGAGCTGTACGTGTCATGGCTTTTACCCAGTCTGTATTGCCCGTCCATTTACTGTAATCGAAACGCTGGGCTGTAGGAACACCGATATTGGTCTGCTCCTCATCAAACAGCATTTTAAAGCCTGCAGCATCAACCATCGCAATTTTATCCACCAGTTGTTTGGTACCAAAACTGCTGTTGAAATTTACTACCAGCTGTCCGGCTTTCGCTTTTTTGGTGGTAAGAGCAATAACACCCGAAGCACCACGTACCCCGAAGATGGCGAGAGAAGAAGGGTCTTTCAATACTTCGATAGATTCGATATCATTCGGATTGATATAATCAATGTTATCATTGAAGATCCCATCCACTACATATAAGGGTTTTACTGCACCAATACTAACGGTACCGCGGATACGGATATCCGGTTCGGCACCCGGCGTACCAGAGGGTACAATGGATAAACCGGCTACTTTACCCTGCAGGGAAGATACCGGGTTTACATTGGGTTTATCTGCGATGTCTTTACCATCAACTTTTACAATGGAACCGGTAAGATCTCTTTTGCTGGCAGTACCGTAACCAATCACCACCACTTCGTTCAGGTTATTGGCAATAGCCTGCAGGGTGAAATTGATTTCCGATTTGCCACCCACTGCCACTTCCTGGGTAACATAACCAATGGCAGAAACTACCAGTACGGCATCATCGGCAACAGTCAGGGTAAAGCGGCCATCCCCATCGGCGGCGGTACCATTTTTACTGCCTTTTACCATTATACTGGCACCTGCTACGGGGGCACCATCGGCACCTGTAACCTTTCCGGATACTTTTACCGGGGGAGGCGTAGGTTTACCCGAAGCCGTTTGCGAGTTTAACACAATGAGGTCATTACCAAGCAGTTGATAGTTGATGCCGGTTCCGGCTAATAACTTAACCATTGTTTCGGCCAAACTGGCATTGGTTAGCTGGAGTGAAATCTTTCCTGCGTTTTTTAGCGTTTCCTGGTTATACAAAAAACGGAACTGGCTCTTCTTCTCAATCTGCTTCAGTGCATCTTTTAGAAAAGACGACTGCAGGGTAAGGGTAATTTTGGTTTGAGAAAACCCATTACCATACACATGCATGCTAACAAACAAAAGAAGAGCAATCGTTAGTTTCATAATTCTAAAAATTATTGGTGTAACGGGATTTCTTCGTGGTTTCAGAAGTCTTTTTTGTACATTCATCTTGAAAAATTAA
>SCVK01000117.1 GCA_004297075.1 Chitinophagaceae bacterium | reverse complement strand
CCTACGCCGCCTGTTGCAAAATCTGTTCCCTTGTTAATGTATTTTGTATTGGTGAAAGCGGCGATCCGGCCAATCAGTTTACCCGTATCGTCTTTGGCAATCCAGCGCCTTGTTTCGCCGTATTTGTAGTTCTTGTTTTTGGCAGGATCGAATACATCATTCACTTCATTATCCAATGCACGTATATAAGCCGGGTTCTCACGATTCAGTAAAGCATTCACTTCCAGAAATTCCCTGGCTGTTTTTTTATCAGTTACTTCTATCAATTGCATGTATACCCTGTTTTTACAAATGTACAGATTGCATGCCTCTTTACGAAAACACAGCAGCTACCGGAAATCAGCATACATGCCAGGGTAACAGTATGGATTATCGGGTGAATAACTTTTCCGCCATTTTCGTATCGTGTTTGTAAATATCGTTCCGGAAATTAAGCAGACCATTCCTGTCTACCCATGCAGTAAAGTAGACCACATACACAGGCACCGTTTTGTTGAGGGTTACCCATTTCTCTTTGGCCAGGTGCATGGCGCTGTCAATCGTCTCGCTGTTCCAGCTTTGATCATCCCGTAACAGGTATTCAGCCATTTTTTTAGGTTCGCTAATGCGGATACAACCATGGCTGAAACTACGTGTAGTGGAAGAGAACAGTTCGCGGTTAGGGGTATCGTGCAAATAAATATTGAAATTATTGGGGAAGAGGAATTTCACCAATCCCAGCGCATTGGTAGGGCCGGGTTTCTGGCGTATCTCGGGCAAACCACCACTGTAGCCTGTGATTTCCATGTTATTTCTTGAAAGATAGTTTCTGTTACGACTGATAGCCGGCAGCATTTCTTTTCTCACAATGCTGGAGGGCACATTCCAGTATGGGCTGAACACTACATATTTGAGATTGCCAGAAAAAATGACCGTGTTGTTGGCTGCGGTTCCTACAATCACATTCATGTCCATTATTTGGCGTCCGCTATCCATTACATGCAACTTGTATTCCGGAATATTGACAAGGATAAAGCGGCTGCCTCTTTCTGCAGGCATCCATCTTACTCTTTCCATATTTACCAGCAATTGCCTGATGCGCCAGGAGATGGGCGTATTCAGTTCAGTAATCATTTTATTGCCAATTACCCCATCTTCTGTTAAACCCATTCTGCGTTGAAATAATTTGGCTGCATTTTCGAGAACGGTATCAAACAGCTGACTGGTATCGCTGCCCGGCATATCGCCCAGCAACTGTAACCTTTTTTTGATCTGTGTAATGGCGTAAGTAGTGTCTCCCTTTTTAAATGATTTTTTTACGGGTGTGATCTTGTCTTTGGGAAACTGTTTTTCCAGAACAAGGTATTTGGCCACCTGGTCCTGCAGTTTTTGATACTGTGCATTCACCGGCACCAAAGGTTCTCCTTCTGCCAGCTGCGATTTCAGGGTAGAGTCCAGTAAAACGGTCAGATCAATCTTTTTGCGGGGAATATACCAGCCCAGTTTCGCCGCGTCAATATCACTTCCCTTGTACACTTTGGCTGCATAGCGGAAAAACTGGCCCGTTAATAATAACTCTGCCTGTATCACTTTGGGGTCACCCATCGCTGGTCTTACATTACCGCTGTACAGGTTTTGAAAAAGTTCTTCCAATACCGGGTTGTAGATGCTGCTGTCTGCAAAATCAGTGATATAGTTACTTTGCAGATTGATAAAATTATGTGCCTGCTCTGCCAGACCCGATGAGTCAAACCAGGCATATTCATAATTCCGGTGTGTATAAAAATCACGGAACTGCTCTGTGAATGCTTTAAATTCCGGATGCTTGAGCAAAAAACTGTCTACGTGTACACTGTCCAGAAATACACTGTTGAACGATGTGAGATGATTAATGGTCGTATCCCTTGCCATTAATTTTTTCGACTTAAAATAGTTGCAGGATGGCAGGGTCAGCACCAGCAACAATAAACCCAACAGATTTCTTATCATGATTCGATGAATATAGTACTTCACAATTTTTGATACCATGCATTTGCAGGTGGATTTGTTACAACATACCCACATCCTGCAAAATTTATCTGTTCACCAGCAAAGCAGATGCCACAACACCGGCGGTTTCTGCCCGTAAACGGGTATCGCCCAAACTAACAGGCAGGTACTGGTGGTCCAGAGCCAGTTGAATCTCTTCCGGTGTAAAATCACCCTCTGGTCCTATCAGGATCTGTGTTTCGGGACAGGGGGCGAGGTCTTTGAGCAGTTGTTTCGCATCTTCTTCGCAATGCGCTACCAGCTTTTGTGGCCAGACCGATTGTTTAACGCAATCGGCGAAAGCCATCGGTTCATGTAGTATGGGTAACCAGACCTGCTGGCTTTGTAACATGGCAGCGATCAGGATGCCGTTCATACGGTCTGCCCGGAACCGGGTATGCTCTGTTCGCTGGCTGATCAGTGGCCGTATTTCGGTTACGCCTATTTCAGTGGCTTTTTCCAGAAACCATTCAAAGCGGCTGGCATTTTTCAACAATGAAATAGCGATGCATGTTTTGAGGGTTGGCGGGGGAACGATATGGTGCTCCTCAATCAGCGCTACCGATTTTTTTTTGTCTTCGCTCAGCAGCGATGCTTTGTAAAGATTACCCAGCCCATCCGTGAGTTGCAGGCCGGCACCCGTTTTCATGCGCAGTACCTGGATGCAGTGTTTGCTGGTTTCCTCACTCAGGGTAAAGTGAGAATGAAGGCCGGAGATCTGCTGTTCGTAAAAAAAAGGCAATGACATAGCTACGTACGAAATGAATTTGCATAAAGGTACGAAGATCGTGTCTCGGAGTTCCTGCTACGTCGTTAAAATGGCGAGTCGTTGTCAAATCCTTCGTCAAAATCGCCGCCATTCATTTTACTGCCTTTCTGGATAAAGAGTTTGCTGGTATCACTGCCACCACCGGCTGCCGGAGGTGCCGAAGGACCTACCGGTTTCCAGTTACTGCCCAATCCGGGTAATCCGCCGTTATCATCCCACTCTTCAAATTTCTGGATCTCCAGTTTGGCGCGCAGTTTTATGGTTTCAAGAGAGCCGTTCCGGTGTTTGGCGATCCGGATATGGGTTTCCCCATGGGTGCTTTCGCCCTGTTCGTTGTTCATCACTTCATAGTATTCCGGACGGTAGATGAACATCACCATATCGGCATCCTGCTCAATGGCACCCGATTCACGCAGGTCACTCAGCTGTGGCATTTTACTTTCTTTACGGGTTTCCACCGCACGGCTTAACTGGCTCAGTGCAATGATGGGCACGTTCAGTTCTTTGGCCAATGCTTTCAGGTTACGGGAGATATTACTGATCTCCTGCTCCCGGTTACTGCCACGGTCGCCGGTGCCACTCATCAGCTGCAGGTAGTCGATAATGATGATACCAACATTATGTTTGTTTACCAGTCTTCTCGCTTTGGCACGGAACTCGAAAATGTTCAATGCGGCCGTATCATCGATAAAAATAGGAGCTACTTCTAATTTTTTAATACCCTTGGTCAGCAACTGCTCGTACTCGTAATTCTCCAGTTTACCCCGGCTGATCTTTTCCATCTTGATCTCACTCTCGGCACTCAGGATACGCTGTACCAGCTGCGATGCACTCATCTCCAGCGAAAAGAAACCCACAGGAACCGGTTTGGTAGGATGCAGGGCCGAGTTTCTCGCCAGGTTCAGAGCAAAAGCGGTTTTACCCACCGAAGGACGTGCCGCCAAAATGATCAGATCAGTTGGCTGCCAACCGTAGGTAATGCGGTCAAGCGTAGGAAAACCACTCGGCACCCCGGAAATATCTTCCGTTTTGGTACGCAGTTCATCGATCCGGTTTATGGTTTTGGCCAGTACGTTCTGGATATCTTCAAAATTCTTCTTCAGGTAATTGTTGGTGATGTTGAACATCTTGGTCTCACTCTCATCCAGCAGGTCAAATACATCGGTGCTGTCTTCATACGCATCACCAATGATCTCGCCGCTGATACGGATCAGCTCGCGCTGGATAAATTTCTGCAGTACGATCCTGGCGTGTGCATCAATATTGGCGGTAGAAACAACGGCGTTGGTGAGTTTGGTAACATAGTAAGGGCCGCCCACGGCATCCAGCTGTTCGCGCATCTTCAGTTCTTCTACCACGGTCAGGATATCAATGGGCATGCTTTTCTGCTGCAATCCCTGCATGGCTTTGTATATCAGCTGGTTGGCCTCCACATAAAAACATTCAGGTTTGATGATCTCGGAAATGGTATCAAAAGCACTTTTTTCCAGCATCACGGCGCCCAGTACCGCTTCTTCCAGTTCTTTGGCCTGTGGCGGTACCTTGCCATATACCATATTGCTCATATCTATCGAAGTCTTCCTTCTTTTCCGGTCTTTATTCAGGCTGGTCAGATCCATTTTATCTTCAGTGCTTAAGGAGTTAGTTAAACCATTTCTCGTACTTCAGCGGCCATTTTCCCATGTTACGGAATTGTTACCCCAGAAGTAAGGGGGAGCGAATATATGGGTTAGAAAGTGGCCTCAGAAAATTTTTTCGGGCAATTTTCATCCACAGCCAATTCATAGGCTATCCACAGTCGTTCCGGCCCTATTCACACAAACTACTACAGTTATCCACCAAAATCAAAAGTTTTCCGCCACCGGCAAAGGGTAATGCACAGGCCCCTGTGCAGAAAGAATTCTCAGCAAAAAAGGGGGCTTTCCCGGGAAATGATGTAACTGATAAGGCGTGAATCGTGAGTGGTGAGTAGTCAGTAGTTAGTGAAAACACTCCCTATTCACTACTGACCACTCACGATTCACGCCTCACGTAAATTTTATCACCTATTTTTGATGCCCGTAAAGAGCAAGCAACTATGACGATCAGTTACAATTGGTTATGTGATTACCTCCCCGAAGCGGTGGATCCGGAGAAATTATCGAAGATCCTGACCTCTATCGGGCTGGAAGTGGAGAGCCTGGAGAAATATGAAAGTATCAAAGGCGGTCTGGCCGGCCTGGTGATAGGGGAAGTACTGGAAACCAGCCAGCACCCCAATGCAGATAAATTAAAGCTGACAAAAGTAAATACCGGTGCAGCAGAGCCCCTGCAGATCGTTTGCGGGGCCGCGAATGTGGCGGCCGGACAAAAAGTAGTAGTGGCCACCATCGGAACCACGATCTATCCAGTAAGTGGCGAACCATTGACCATGAAGCTGGCCAAGATCCGCAGCGTGGAAAGCCATGGCATGATCTGCGCCGAAGACGAGATCGGTGTGGGTACCAGTCACGAAGGAATTATAGTTTTACCTGCAGATGCCGTGGTAGGCTCGCCTGCGGCGGACTATTTCCTGCCTTATTCCGACTGGATCTATGAAATCGGGCTCACCCCCAACCGCATGGATGCCATGAGCCATTATGGTGTGGCAAGAGATGTTTGTGCTTACCTCACCCACCATATTGCTGAAGCCCGGGTAAAAGCCCCCTTTGTAAATGGGTTTACAGTAGATAATACATCGCTGCCTATCAAAGTAACCATCGAAAATACAGCTGCCTGTCCGCGGTATGCCGGCGTAAGCATCAGCGGTGTTACCGTGGGAGAGTCGCCCAAATGGTTAAAAAACCGCTTGCTGGCTATCGGCCTACGGTCTATCAACAATATTGTAGACATCACCAATTTCATCCTTCACGAAACCGGCCAGCCGCTGCATGCTTTTGATGCAGATGCCATTACCGGTGGAGAAGTGATCATCAAAAACCTTCCGGCGGGCACACCCTTCACCACACTGGATGAAAAAGAGCGCAAACTGGATGCGGAAGACCTGATGATCTGTAATGCCAAAGAAGGTATGTGTATCGCAGGGGTATTCGGTGGTTTGAAAAGCGGCGTAACGGCCAATACCCGGAATATTTTCCTGGAAAGTGCCTGGTTTCATCCGGTCAGCATACGTAAAACTTCGGTTCGGCATGAACTCCGTACCGATGCGGCCACCCGTTTTGAAAAAGGGGTGGATATTTCCAACACCGTGAACGTGTTGAAACGCGCGGCGCTGCTGATCAAAGAGATCGCCGGTGGCGACATTGCCAGCGAGATCGTGGATGTATATCCTGATCCGCAACCCAAAACCGAAGTATCGCTTAAAAACCATTATCTCAAAAAGCTGAGCGGTAAAAATTACCATGGCGATGCCATCAAAAGAATACTGACCAGCCTCGGTTTTGAGATCGTGCGCGAAGGACAGGATGAACTGCGGGTAGCGGTGCCTTACAGCAAACCGGATATCAGTATCCCCGCCGATATCGTGGAAGAGATCCTGCGGATCGACGGACTGGATAATATTGAGATCCCTGCCACCATCACCATCAGTCCGGCGGTAGAAAAACTCGGACAGAAAGAATCTTTAAAAGACAAGATTGCCGGTTACCTCGTAGGCCAGGGTTTTACCGAGATACTCACTAATTCCATCACCAACAGCAAATACTTTGAGGAAGAAGTGCTGGCGGTAACAGTGAAAATGATCAATAACCTGAGTGAGGAGCTGAATGTGTTACGTCCCTCCATGCTCGAAACCGGCCTCGAGTCTATTGCCTATAACCTGAACCGCCGTAACCAGCATCTGCAGTTGTTTGAACTGGGCAAAACCTATTTCACCCAAAATGTGGGCGAGTATACCGAAGAAGAACATCTCTGTTTATACATTACCGGTGCCAACCATGAAGATAGCTGGCGCGAAAAAAGCAAGGCCAATGATTTTTATCGTTTGAAAGGATTGGCTGCTGCGGTGCTGGAAGCAGCCGGATTGAATAATGTGCAGTTTGGAGTGGCCGAAGGCGAAGGACTGGTATTGGATGTACTGTATGGTAAACGAAAGATGGGCACACTGATGCAGGTATCTGCTAAAAAGTTACAATCATTCGATATTAAACAACCTGTATTTGTGCTGGATCTTCATTTTGGGCAATTGCTCGAAGCCGTAAACCAGAACAGGATCCGGTACAGGGAAGTGAACAAGTTTCCGGTGATGCAGCGCGACCTGGCGATGGTGGTAAAACGTGCCACCAGTTTTGAATCGATTGAGCAGACCGTAAAAAAACTGAAGCTGCCCAAGCTGAAAGAAGTTCGTTTATTTGATGTGTTTGAAAGCGAGAAACTTGGCGCGGATAAAAAATCCATGGCCATCAGTTTTCTCTTTGCGGATGAAGAGAAAACCCTCACCGATAAAGAAGTGGATGCCATGATCGCCAAACTGATCCAGGGTTTTGAGAACGACCTGGCTGCGGAGATCCGGAAATAACATCGGCCAGAAAATATCCAAACAACTAATTACCAGCGCAGAAGTGAATAATAAGTGCAGTAAAATGGCTTAACTCTTCTGCATTGACCTTATCTTTAATCAGATGGTTAACCTTGAGCAACAGATAAAAAGCATCCAGGATAAACTTCAGCAATTGCTGAAGCAACAGACTTTGCTTCAAAAGGAGAACCAGCAACTGAAAAAAGAGCTGGAAAAGCAGACCGCCCTCGCCGAAGAGAAGCAGGGCCTGGTGTTATCACTGCAGCAGCAGGTGGATGTGGTGAAAATGGGTTCCGGTTCTTTGAACGAGGCCGAAAAAGCCGCCCTCAGTAAACGCATCGATGGATATCTGAAAGAAATAGACCAGTGCCTGGCACTCTTAAACACCTGATCCCATGTCTGAACTGATTCCCGTAAACATACTGATCGCCGACCGCAGCTACCG
>SCVK01000116.1 GCA_004297075.1 Chitinophagaceae bacterium | reverse complement strand
TGGCAAGATTGACATCGAAACTGTCCTCAATGTCAATCCTGCACTGGATAAATTATTTAAATGGAAGAAAACTGGCTCAGATCAAACATGCTCTGAGTTTTCAATAGCACAACACGTTAACTACTAATTATCAATTACTAATTGAGATTTCATTTCTTAGCTGGTGGAGCTTTTACCAACTGCGTATCTGTTGCCAGATTTTCTACGCGGTAATTGCCGGAATCGATCTGCACTTTGGGAAATAGTTTTTTTAACACTGTTATATCATTTCCTTTCACCATTGTTTGGCCGAGGTACATGCTTTCTAATTTGGCCATTCCTTTTAATTGCTGAACACCCTGCGCGGTTATTTTGGTTCCCACAAGGTTGAGGTATTGAAGCTTTGGTAGAGAAGTCAGGTATCTGACAGACGCATCGGTAAGATTAGTATGATCAACCTGCAGCCGGGTAAGGTTGTTACATTGGCCAATCAGTTGCCAGGACTTATCTGTCAGTGATGTATAACCCAGTTTTAACCACACCAGTTGTTTGCTGATCAGTTGTAAGAGTCCCACTGTTTTCTCTGAAATTTCGGATATGCTTACAAAATTAGCGAGCAGGTAATTACTGTTCGTAGCAACTGGCAATACCACAATCCCTGCATTCCGGAGTGTATCGAGTATTGTGGGGGCGGCAGGTTCTACCGGTTCATCGGGGATGGCAGGTTTTTGCATGGTAACAGCGGCAGATTGCATAGCGAGTAAAGCAGGTTTCAGGCTGGCAGGCTGCTCTACCTCTTTTACTTTTTTAGCGAAACCGGCATTACTACTGATCCACCAGTGTAACAGCGCAATTTCCTGTTCGGTCAACTGGGGTTTGCCTTTGGGCGGCATGTGTTTTTCTTCCAGGGGATCGAGTAAGATCCGTTTGTATAATTCACTGGCTTCGGCATTACCTAAGGTAATTACTTCCCCTTCCTTCCCTCCTTTCAATATCCATTCCTGGCCATCGAGTCGCAGTCCGCCTTTTTGCTTTTTGGCACTATGGCAGGTGCCACATTTATCCAGCAGTACTGGTTGAATAATATCGTTAAACACCTGTGCTTCCTGCACATTCACAATGGTTTTTCTGGCAGAAGAGGCGGAGTCTTTTGTTATACCCGACAAACCCTTGGTTAAAAAACCTTCGCCATGCGTAAGGGTACCACCCAAATGACCTGCTAACAGGATCAGCAGAAACAACACCACAGCCAGTATGCTTTTCACAACCAGTTTTGTCTGCCGCGAAAAATAATAAGCGGCAACCGAAACAACCGCCACTCCGATACCCATCCATCGGTGCAGCTCCAGTGTGGCTTCTTCATATTCTCCGCCAGTGGCCAGCGACCAGCCGGAAATACAGGAAAGAATCGCACTGATCATCCCCAGTAAAAAAGCAACCGGTACAGCCGGTTCAATGGCAGCATATTTTTTTTTGTTGCAAAGCCATTGCAATACCAATGCCATCAACAAAAAACCAATGGGCAGGTGTACCAGCAAGGGGTGAAATCTTCCGAAAAAATCTGTGAATGCATTCATCAGCTGCGGTGATATCTTTTACGGAGTAATTGCATCATGTATTCGTTAATGGCCCACTGATCAGATAATGCCTGCCGGGTATAAGGCAGCGTGGGCATATAATCCGGCGGACCAAACTCTGTGAGTATGGTTAACTGTTGGGCTCCCTGTTTAATCTTGGTCTGCACCACCGTATCCCACCATTCCAGGTGCCGCTTTACCGTTCCTTCCCATTCCGGTGCGCGGGGATCATTTACCTGCGGACCTTCCGGATGGCCGATGCGTGCATGTACATGATCGGTTCTGCTGAGTGCCAGTTGTACCGCTTCTTCCTGGTCGTGTAACAGTGATTCGTGTACATTACACCAATGCGAAATATCCAGTGTTAAACGCAGATCAGGATATTGCTGAAAATATTGTTTGGCCACATGTGCCGCAAAGAGGATGCGGCTGCGATGCGACTCGTGGCAGATAGTAATACCCGTTTCTTTCGCAACCTTATCCGTATATTCGATGAATGGTCCATTCTCTTTCATCGAGAAAAAATCTCGCCCTGAATGACAGTTGATATACAAAGGCCGCTGTACCGTTTGATAAGCTGCCCCATCTATCATGACTTTGAACTGTTCAAGATGTTTTCCGGGATCCGAATCAGATCCGCCCGCCAGAAAACCGATACTAAGTTGGTGTTTTTTCAACGCATCAAATAATTCTTTCTGCGCCACAGCTGTTCCGGGCCACCACATTTCAATCCCATCATAGCCTGCTTTTTTGGCTTTGGCACAAAAAGCATCTACCGTTCCGGCAAAACCCCAGTTGGTTCCCATTACCCGTAAACGAAAGTCTGCGGGAACCGTAAATGCAGGTTTTGCGGCCATCAATTCTTCGAATGGCGAAAGCGCCAGTGTGCCAAGCGTTGCTGTCATAGATAAAAATTTTCGTCTGTCTACACTCATATATTTTCCAGCTTTTTAATGCTGACTATTCTAATCTGAGAAATACAAATCCACTGTATACCCGGGGCTAAAGTCCCGAAAGAAAAATCAAAATTCATCTCTTACCCACGCCCTGAAGGGCGCGTCAACCATTTTAGCTTGATGATGTTGGTCAGTTGACCAACATCATCAAGCAATAATCTCATTGATCACCCTGCCATGCACATCCGTTAAGCGGAACGGCCTTCCCTGGAACTGGTAAGTCAGCTTTTCATGATCGAACCCTAACTGGTTCAGGATGGTGGCCTGGATATCAAATGCCGTTGTTTTACCACTGATGGCCGCATAACCGATCTCATCGGTTTCGCCGAAACTGGTTCCTTGTTTAATACCTCCACCAGCCATCCACATGGTGAATGCTTCGGTATGATGATCCCTTCCTTTGAAAGGATTCTTTTTGCCATCTCGGTTCTCCTGCATGGGGGTGCGTCCAAACTCTCCACCCCAAACAATCAGTGTTTCATCCAGCAAACCACGCTGTTTCAGATCGAGTAGCAAAGCAGTAATGGGTTTATCAATGCTTCTGCATTTATTGACAAACCCATAATCAATGGCCAGGTTTTCATCGGTGCCATGACTGTCCCATCCCCAATCAAACAACTGTACAAAGCGTACACCCTTCTCTACCAGTTTACGCGCCAGCAGTACATTGTTGGCAAAACAGGCTTTACCCGGTTGCGTGCCATACATTTCGTGGATATAGTCGGGTTCATCATTAATATTCATCACCTCCGGCACAGAGATCTGCATGCGGTAGGCCATTTCGTATTGTGAGATCCGGGAGAGAATTTCGGGATCCTTAAACTCTTCAAAACTCAGGCGGTTGGCTTCATTAATGGCGTCAATAGAAGCTTTACGCAGATCACGATCCATGCCTGCAGGATCCTTGATAAACAATACCGGATCACCCTCACTTCTGCACTGTACGCCTTGGTAAACGGAGGGAAGAAAACCACTGCCCCACACACTCTTACCCGCATCCGGAAATTTTCCGCCGGAAGTGAGTACCACAAATCCGGGGAGATTACTGTTCTCGCTGCCCAATCCGTAAGTAGACCAGGCA
>SCVK01000491.1 GCA_004297075.1 Chitinophagaceae bacterium | reverse complement strand
CTGTTCAAGCGCCTGCACATCCACACCGTGCCCACGCTGCACTTCGTGTTCGACCGCACCACCGAGCGCGCGGCCGACATGAACGCCTTGATCTCCAAGGCCGTGTCTTCTCGTTCAAAGGAAGAATGAGCATGCACGCGCCACGCACAAGGGTGCAGCGGCGCCCTGTGCATGGGGTGCTGCTGCTCGACAAACCGCTGGGTCTCTCCAGCAACCAGGCTTTGCAGAAGGCCAAATGGCTGCTGCGCGCGGAAAAAGCGGGCCACACCGGCACGCTCGACCCGCTCGCCAGCGGTGTGTTGCCGCTGTGCTTCGGCGCGGCCACCAAGTTCAGCCAGATCCACCTGGACGCGGACAAGACCTACGAAACCGTCGTGCGCCTGGGCGTGAAGACCTCCACCGGCGACGCCGAGGGCGAGGTCATCGACACGCGCGCGGTGAACTGCTCGGTGGGGCAGGTGGTGGAGGTGCTCGACCGCTTCACCGGCCCGATCGCCCAGGTGCCACCCATGCACAGCGCCCTGAAGAAGGACGGCAAGGCGCTCTACGAGTACGCGCGCGACGGCGAAACCGTGGAGCGCGAGGCGCGCCACGTCGTCATCCACGACCTGGAGCTGCTGGACATGCAGCTGCAGGGCGATGCCCCCCAGTTGCGCCTGCGGGTGCGCTGCAGCAAGGGCACCTACATCCGCACGCTGGGTGAAGACATCGGCGAGGCCCTGGGTTGCGGCGGCCATCTCATCCTGCTGCGGCGCATCGCCACCGGCCCGTTCGACCTCTCGCAATGCGTCTCGCTGGCCGCGCTGGAGGCCCTGAACGAAGAGGACCGCCAGGCCCGGCTGCTGCCGGTGCAATGCCTGCTGGAAGGTCACGACCCCGTCACGCTCGATGCCGACAATGCCGGGCGCTTCCTCAGTGGCGTGCGCCGCCGGGGCGATTGGGCCGACAGCGAGCGCGTGGCCGTCTTCGGCCCGATGCCTGCCGCGCCTTCCGATCCATCTGCCACCTCTCCCTCCGTGTTGCTGGGCAGCGCCCACACCAAGGCCGGAGAGCTGATCCCGGGGCGACTGCTGAGCCCCTCCGAAATACAGCAAATCCTGGAAACCTCACCGGAACTCACATCATGAGCAAACAAATCCGCAACATCGCCATCATTGCCCACGTTGACCATGGCAA
>SCVK01000115.1 GCA_004297075.1 Chitinophagaceae bacterium | reverse complement strand
TACCATTACCAGTGTTAAGAAGAAAGCGAAGATCAGACCGAAAATGATGGTCCAGCTCAGTGGTCCCCAGAATACCACACTATCACCGCCAATGAAAATATGCGGATTAAAATGGGTGAAGAGGGAAACGAAATCGATATTGAATCCTACTGCCAATGGCAACAGTCCCAGCATGGTGGCCAGTGCCGTCAGCATTACCGGGATGATACGGATCTTTCCGGCTTCAATGGCGGCGGCCCTTGTTTTGTATCCTCTGCCACGCAGTTCATCGGTGAACTCGATCAGCAGGATCCCGTTTTTGATCACGATACCCGCCAGACCAATAATACCCACACCCACCATGATAGTGGCCATAGACATACCCGTGATGGCATAACCGATCAATACCCCGATGATGGAGAAGAAGATCTCTGTTAATACGATGAACGGTTTACTCAGACTATTAAACTGTAATACCAGGATCAGGAAAATGAGCAGTAAAGCAGATAACATAGAAGTTCCAAGGAAGCTCATGGTTTCGGCCTGTTGTTCTCCTTCACCCGTCTGCTTGATGGTTACATCCGACGGGATCCTTGTTTTGTCTTTGAACTCTGCGATCTTTTTGGCCAATTCAGCATTGATCGGTCCGGTTAAGGATGGATCGGTTACATTGGATTGCAGCTGAATAGTACGTTTTACGTTCTTACGTTTTACGCCACCAGAGGTATTGGTATAGTCAACCGTTGCCACTGCATTCAGCGGAACCTGTTTGATACCCATGGTGCTCATGTCACGGAAAGTGATACGCATATTCATCAGGTCGTTGATATTGTTACGCTGTAACTGGTTATAACGGATCTGGATCTTGTATTCATCTTCGCCATCTTTCAGTTTGCTGGCTTCTTTTCCGAATACGGCGGCACGGATCTCCATACCGATCTGCGCAGTGCTGATACCTTCGCGTAAAGCCCTTTCACGATCAATGTTGATGGTTACTTCGGGGTTTTGCAGGTCCACATCCAGTTTCAAACCTTCAATTCCGTTGATCCGGTTGGTGTCGAGGTGGTTCTGCAGATCGTAGGCTACTTTGGCGATCTCATCAAAATTGTCACCGGTTACTTCAATATTTACCGGAGGATCTGTTGGCGGGCCCGCATCTTCCTGTTTTACTTCAATCGTGGCACCGGGTATTCCCTTCATCTGTTCGCGGATGGCAGCCATCAACGGAGCGGTGGATTTGCCATGTCGTTTTTCAAACTCCACAAAAGAAACCTGGATCCTTCCGAGGTTACTCTGGGTACTGCGGTTATTGTCTCTCGGGTTATTGGCACTCACGGCAACGTTCACGATCACACTTTCTACGATAGCGTTTTCCTTACCGGGTAATTCTTTGTCCAGAACTTTATACACCCTTGATTCAAGGATACGGGTAACCGAATCTGTAGCCGTGGTTTTGGTACCGATCGGCATTTTCAGGTATACATATACAAAGTTCGGATCTCCGCTGGGGAAAAACGGTTTGGGGTTATTCCGCAATACCAGCATGAATAAAGAGATCGGGAATAAGAGGAATAACCAGAGCATCAGTCTTGCCGGACGTCCACCCTTTAATACCCAATGCAGCATTTTCTCATACTTGTTCATCAGGTTGGGTAATACTTTTTCCTGGAAAGTATGTATCATATCACGCAGCACAAAACGGTTCAGCACCATGAAGGCAGCCATTACCAGCAGAAAATTGCCAAAGCCATGCCATCCCGCCAGATTGAAGAGTATACCAAAAGAGATCATTGCCCAGAAGAACGGGCTTCTGAATACTTCTTTTTTGGGTTTATCAAATTCTCTTCCGTCGGGGCGCATAAAACTTACCGCAAATACAGGGTTCATGATAAAGGCCACGATCAGGGAAGCTGCCAGCGTCAGGATCAGCATGGTAGGCAGGTAGATCATGAATTTACCAATGATCCCTTTCCATAGCAATAGCGGGAAGAAAGGAGCCAGCGTAGTCAGTGTACCAGCGAGAACCGGGATGAATACTTCACCCGCAGCTTCTTTTGCCGCCCGCTGAATTTTAACCTTTCCGTTATTATAGATCCGGTGCGTATTCTCGATCACCACAATGGCATCATCCACAATAATTCCCAATCCAAACAGCAGGGCAAAAAGCACGATGAAGTTGAGGGTTACATGCGTACCCACGATCGAGTCTGCTGCCGGTAGAAAGAGGAAGGCTACAAACACACTTAACGGTACGCTCAATGCTACAAAGAAGGCGTTGGTGACACCCATAAAGAACATCAGTACGAGCAATACGAGTACGAACCCGATCACGATGGTATTTACCAGTTCGTTAAAAGAGGTTTTGGTTTTTACACTCTGGTCGCCGGTAATAACGATTTTCAGGTTGGGTGGCAGTTCCTGTTTCTCTTTCATTTCTTCCACAATCGCCTTGATCTTGTCTGCCGCATTAATCAGGTTTTCCCCGCTTCTTTTAATGATGTTAAGGGTTACCACATTTTTGCCATCGAGGCGGGCAAAACTTTCCGTTTCTTTTACCGTATCTATGATCTCTGCCACATCTCTCAGGTAAATAGGAGCTGCCTGTAAATTCTTCACCACAATATTGCGCATCTCGAGGGCAGAGGCAAACTGTCCTTTTACACGGATGGTT
>SCVK01000001.1 GCA_004297075.1 Chitinophagaceae bacterium | reverse complement strand
TGCAGGCTCCGGCCATCCTGCCATGGACTATACAGCTCCTGTACAATTTTCCTGACTACTTCATCTACCTGCAGTAATACAGGATGAAGGGAGAGTTTACCCGATTCTATTTTACTGAGAAACAGGAACTCATTCATCAGTTGCGTCATCTTATCCACCTGCTGAATAATCCGGCCTGTATATTTGTCTGTTTTAGCTGCATCTGTTCCCTTATTGGCGGCGGTCTGTATCTCTATCAGTTCTGTGCTGGCAAGAATCACAGATAGCGGTGTACGTAATTCATGTGATACCAGACTGATAAAACCCGATTTCATTTCATTGATCCGCCTCTCTTCACTGGCAATCCGTTTTAACTTACGTTCTGCCATCAAACGGGAAGTAATATCATTCAGGAATACGGCTACCCTTTTCTCTTCTGTGTTGTAGCTGCTGAAATTGGAGAGATAATAACTAAATACGCGCTGCACGCCATTTTTATCATTCAGATAGATATAAGTTTCCGGGGTTTCGGTTTTTTCTTCTGTGATGAATGAATCTAATTTACGTAGAAAAGAATCCCGCCCTCTCTTGATAAAGTGGCTCAATTTCTGGTTATCGTATTGATCAATGGTCAAACCAGTCAGCTGTTCCCATTTGGGATTAGCATACTTGATTAGTCCGGCGGCATTTACTGTAACTACCATCTGGTCCATGGAGTGTACCAGGTTTTTCAATGCCTGCTCCCTTTCCATCAGGTTCTCTTCGCGCTCTTTGATTCGGGTAACATTTACTCCATATCCGATTACGTGTTCTATATTACCCTCTTTATCCAGTAACGGATAATACCTACGCAGATTAAATACCTTACCCCCTTCTTTGTTGTAGTTGGTTTCTTCAAATTCAACCATCTGCGCCGAATTGATGGCTTCCCGAAAAATACCTCTCCGGTAAATAGCCATGTGGGCAGGCCGCTGTGTATACTTACAGAAATCAAAATCATCCTTACCCATCATCCACTGACGGGTTTCGTCATTCTGAATAGCGGTTTTATTAACGAATACATATTTATGCTCCTTATCAAAAATGGCAATATCAGCAGGAATATTATTCAGTAAGTGTTCGTAAAAATGTTTCTGCTCCTGCGTTTCAGCCAGTATCGATTTAAGCTCATTGAAATGTTTATAAATCCAGAAATGACCCTTACAGGCCGGGTGATCAAACAGAGGTTTGTAGTCTCTGTATATCGATTTACCATTTGCCAATACCAGTTCTTCATTCAACACAGGTTGCTGTTGCTGATAGATATCCCTGATACCTTTTATGAATTTTTCCGGATGCCGAAAAAAAACAGCAGAGCTTTCTGCAGATTTGGAACAATCTGCACCTATCAATTCATCAGGGGAAACAGGGATCTGAAACAGTTCACAGAATTGCTGATTTACGAAAAGAATCCGGTTATCCAGTGTTTCAAACAATACTGCATGTGAAATATTATTGAAAAGGAACTTCAGCTCGTTAAGCTGCTGGCCTGCACTATCTGATATGTTGGTGGTATGTTTCAAAATTCTGTTGCGCATTTTTTTATGTGTCTGATCAGCTCATCCTTTTCAACAGGTTTTTCTACATAACCGCTGATATGGCCGCCAAGTCCCGTTTTCTGAAAATCATTGTACATGGTACCGGTAACTACTACAATTCTCACCTTTGCATAGACAACTGTATCCGCAGCCATTTTTCTGATAACACTATAGCCATCCAGAACCGGCATATTCAGATCCAGCAAGAGAATGGTATTACGATCCTTTAGTGTATCCAATGCATGCAGTGCTTCTCTGCCATCTTCGGCCTCTGTAATGGGTTTACCCAGTTCTTTCAGCATTTTCATCAATATAAAACGGTTAATCCCATTATCTTCTACAATCAAAATGTGATACTCTTTCAGCTGTTCCGACATCATTGACGATTAATTGAGCCTTCCATCAGCCTGTCTGCTCGATAATACTTTAGCGATCAGTTCCGATTTTGAATTAACGCCCGTTTTAAAATAAATATTCTTGATATGATCATTTACAGTTGCAAAAGAGATCTGCAGTATGTGGGCTACTTCCTTGTAGCTGAGCCCTTTTACCAGTTGTTCCAATACATCATTTTCCCGCCTGGTTAATAACAGATTTTTTCCCTCACGGGCAGTACGCGTTTGGGCGTTAATCCGATGTATCAGTTTTTCAGCAACCACTGGCGAAATAACGGCACCGCCGTTTTGCAGAATCTCGATCTGCTGACTGATCTCTTTCAGGGAAAACGGTTTCAGCAGGTAGCCATCTGCACCGGTGGTGATGGCTTCCCAAATGCTTTCGCGTGAAGCATCACCTGTAATGATAACCAATTTGGTTTCAGGATATTTATCTTTGATAACAGAAATGGCTTTCAGCCCCGAAATGCCCGGCAGACCGATATCGAGAAAGAGCACATAGGGAGATTCAATATCCTGGTTGTAATGCACCAGCCATTTCTCCACGCTGTTGCATGAAAAAACGATGCGCATATCATTGTTTTGGGAAATAAATTCTTCAATCCCTGTTCGTAAAGCCTGATTGTCTTCGATAATACCTACGGTAACCATTCCTGCTAAGATTGTGAATGCTATGAAAATTATTATTCTAAACAAATAGGCAAATCAGTTTCACAATGAGGTGAAATCGTCATTTGCATACAATGTTTTACAGGAATAAAGCAGGAAGTAAAGAAAAAGATTGTTTTTTTTCTAATTAGCCCCCTTAAACAGGGGATAGCTAATGCAATAACATTGTTTTCGGAAACGCTATTACTATCAAAATGACAATCATTTTACAGATAGAATATAAAATTACGTCAATTGAGCATAATCGGTGAGAAAAAACAGTATAATCACGAAAAGTTGTGAACAGCTATTCGCATTTATAACCTGCAATCGTTTGCAGAAAAGTTATTCGTGTCGTTTGCCCCTCACCATTTCCAATGCATGCAATACCTGTGGAAACAAGGCATCGATATATTCTACAGCCCCTTTTGTTGAACCGGGAAGCGTTAAAACAAGCGTTTGTTCCACAAAACCAGCCACACTTCGTGATAACATCGCATAAGGCATCCGGTCCTGCCCGTATCGCCGGGCCTGTTCCATGATCCCACTGATTTCCTTATCCAACAGGGGTTTTACAATATCCGGGGTAATATCTCTGGGCGAAGCTCCTGTGCCCCCCACAAATAAAAGCAGGTTAATTCCTGCCTTTGTATGCATTAACAGCTGTTCACGGATAGCATCGGCTTCATCGGCTATAATATGGTATTGAGGGGTCTTGATTCCGAAACTGGCCAGTTTTTCTATCACCGCCAAACCGGCTTTGTCCTCGGCTTTCTGCTGGTGAATGCTATCGGAACAAACAATCACTGCGGCCCGTATGGTTTCGTTCCCGGGTGTTGAGTATTGCGACTTCCCTCCCTCTTTATGCAATAACCGGATATTCTGGATCTCAATATGTTTATCAATCGGCTTCAGCATATCATACATCGTAAGTGCCGCAACAGAGGCACCATGCATGGCTTCTACTTCCACGCCGGTTTTATAGATAGTATGCACTTCTACACTAATATAAATCATCAACCCGCTGATCGCATAACGTACTTCTGCAAACTCGACAGGCAGAGGGTGACAATCCGGAATAACATCACTGGTTTTTTTAATGGCAAATAATGCCGCTACTTTGGCAAACTCAAATACATCTCCCTTGGGTACGGTTTTATTACGCACGGCTTCGATGGTGGCTTCGGCAGAAACTTTTACCACTGCCGAGGCAATGGCTTTCCGTAAACTGTTCTGTTTATGAGTGATGTTGACCATATCATTTATTTTCTTTCCAGGTTGAATCTTCGTTATCGAGAATCTCTTTGCCCCAGATGGGTAATTGAAATTTGATCGCTTCTACCAGCTCTTCACAGGCATCTATGGCCGCTTTGCGGTGTTGGGATGACACAAATACGAATAAACAGATCTCTCCCACTGCTACCCTTCCCAGGCTATGAAACACATGCATACAGGTTAATGCATATTTGGCAAACAGCGTTTCCCTGATCTCAGCCATTTTTTCCAAAGCCATTTCTGTATATGCGGTATACTCAATGGCATTCACTGTGCCTCCGTCCTTACGATCGGCTCTCACCTGTCCTAAAAAAATACTATGTGCACCAATCTGTGTTTGCGTGGCATGCTTCTGTATATCATCCGCGATCTGCTGCGCAGGGATGGCTCCTTCCGTAAAAATATTTCTGATCTTTTTCTCTTTCATTTTCCGGGTTGATTGAAGTAAGCAGTTAGTCCACCTTTTAAACTATACACGGGCAGGTTTCGCCGGGCCCTGATCAGCTGGGCAGCATATACACTGCGGATGCCCTGGTGACATATCACACAGATCTCTTTCTCCGGCAGTGTTTCAAGCGAAGACTGCAGTTCAGACATGGGGATCTGCGCATCTGAAAAATCGATAGCGGGATATTCATGTCTTTCCCGCACATCCAGTACAAAAATATTGGGCTGCTGCACCAGCCTGTTAAATTCTGCTACGTTGATCTCGGGAACATCTTCCTCCTCTTCACAATCGAAAGCATAATTCATCTGCAGAAAACTATCTTTATCAATCACAGGTATCTCCGGTTGAAGAGATAAGCGGATCTCATAAGAACGGGCCTGCAGTACATCATAATTCAGGAGACGCCCATATAAAAGATCACCAAGTCCTGTAATCAGTTTCACTACTTCAGCGGCCTGCATGGTACCGATGATACCGGGCAGCACACCTATCACACCTGTTTCTTCACAGCTCTGTATTTCACCGGGGCGGGGTGATACCGGAAACAGATCGCGGTAATTCAACGGGCGGCCTTCCGCAACGGGCATATTGAATACAGCTAGCTGTCCCTGAAAACGTGATACCGCTCCGTAAATAAAAGGTTTCTTCAGTAACACACAGGCATCGTTGATCAGGTACTTGGCCGCAAAGTTATCCGTGCCATCCAGCACCAGATCATATTGCCCGATAATATCCAACGCATTCTGATTGGTAAGTGTATAGGGATACACAGCTACCTTAATCTCAGCATCCTGCAACTGCAGTCTGGCAGCAGCAACAGTTGCTTTGTTGCTGCCAATATCTTCTTCTGTAAACAATACCTGCCGGTGCAGGTTACTCAAACTTACTGTATCTCCATCCATGATCCCGATAGTACCTACGCCTGCACCTGCCAGGTAAGGCAATGCCGGGCAACCCAGTCCGCCCATACCCACTATCAGCACTTTGGCGGCACGGAGTTTCTCCTGTGCTTCCTGTCCAAAGCCGGGCAGGATCATTTGGCGTATATATCGGTTGTTCAACAACATAATTATCCTCCTGAAAAAGGTGGCATGAAAGCTACTACATCACCTGGCTGTAAAGTATGTACCTGCTGTATCATTTGCTGGTTAACGGCCATAAAATATTTGGCGGCTCGCAAAGCGGGGTATCTTTCTTCCAGATAAGCTTTCACCAGCTCCGTATCGGTCATGTTTTCCACTATCAGCCTGCTTACGGTGGTAACATCTGTCAGTGATCCAAAAAATAACAGTTCGATCTGCATACACATCACTTTACAAAAAACAATTTTGCTGCGGCCAGCACCAACACCAGTGCAAGTATATATTTCATATTCTTTGCCCGCAACTTCTCAGCACCAATATACGCACCCAGCCAGCCACCTGCCAAAACAAATCCGATAATGGCCAGTATTTGCGGGCCCAGATTGAAACCGGTCTGTAGTTGCCCCGCTATACCCGCCATGGAATTTAAAAAGATAAAGATGGCACTGATGGCCGCAGTCTGCTTCTGGGTAGACCATCCCATCAGTAATAATAACGGCGATAAGAGGATACCTCCTCCCATGCCAATCATACCCGAAACAAGACCGATGCCGGCTCCGATACCGAATAAAACATACCATTTAGGTGCAGGTGATAATGGTTTTTCCGAACTCTCCCACACAATCCTGATAATGGAAAGCAGCAACACCACACCTAAGATCTGTTTATACAATACTTCAGATACCGGCAACACACTACCCAGATACGCAAAAGGGATAGAAGCTGCAATCAGTGGCCAGAGCAGCTGCGAACGGAAATGTCTGGCCCGGTAAAAAGAAATAAAAGCGATCAACGATACCATTACATTTAATAACAGCGCTGTAGGTTTCATCACAGAAGCACTGAAGCCCAGCAAAGCCATCAGTGCCAGGTAACCGCTGGCACCACCATGTCCTACAGAAGCGTAGAGAAAAGCTACCAGAAAAAACAAACCATATAAAATAACTTCTTCCATCAATCTTTTTATAAAAAGGGGTGAATAGTAACCTGTGTGCCTTTAGGGAAAACAGCCACTTCTTCCGGCAATTCAATCCAGCAGTTGGCCTGCACAAAAGCTGTTTGCTGAAAAGATGCCTGGGCCGCTAGCACGTTTACAAGACCTGCCGCATAAGATCCTTTCAGAAAAAAACGCAAAGCTGCTTTTTTGTCAAACTCGTTGGCCAATGCAGCCCGCAAAGGTTGTACCGGCTTTCCTCCGGTTAATCCATGAATGAATGGAATCACATACTGATAAAAGCAGGATAACACGGAAGCGGGATTTCCCGGTAAACCAAATACCCATTTGTTTTCTGTGGTACCAAAGAACAAAGGTTTCCCCGGCCTTTGTTTTACACCATGAAACTGTTTTATGATCCCCAGATTAGCACAAGCCTGTGCCACATGATCATGATCGCCCACACTTACCCCACCGGTGATCAATAACAGATCATTCTCCAGCAAAGCTTTTGCAATGGCGGTTTCTGTTTCTGCTAAACTGTCTTTGGTAAAACTGACGCTGACAGCTGAAATATGCAATTGCTGTAAACAGGCAGTTAACCCGAAAGAATTGGAATCATATACCTGCCCGAATAACAATTCATTCCCTGGCTGCACCAATTCATTGCCGGTAATCAGTATGGCTACCGATGGCTTCCGGTAAACGGTTACATTGGTGATCCCAAGACTGGCCATCAAACCGATATGCATGGCATTGATACAGGTACCTGCCGGCATAGCAATTACTCCTTTATTAATATCTGCACCAGGTACCCTGATATTTGCACCCATTTCTACAGGGTGATCATTGATCTGTATAGCCGTGCCTTTCAAACTGATCCATTCCTGCTGCACAACCGTATCTGCCCCTTCCGGAACAGGGCCACCAGTGAACACACGGATGGCATTACCCGGTGCCAGGGTGAGTTCTCTGGAACTACCTGCCGGTAAAGCGTCCTGTAAATGTAACAGTTGATCCTTCTCTGCAGCACGGATCGCATAACCATCCATAGAAGATTGACGGAAAAAAGGAATAGAAACCGGGCTGATCAGGTCTTCCGCCAGCACATACCCTACCGACTGCTGTAAGGGGATGTTTGCCGCTTCCAGTAACCTGCAATGTGCGGCAACGATCTGCCGGGCTTCTGTTACACTGATCATAGGCTGTCTGTATTATCCGCCAATGGCGATCATACTTCGGTTGTGTAAATGGGTGGTATCAATGGAAGTAAAATCTTTGGAAAACTGTCCGCCCAGTTCCTTGTGTTTGCTGAGGATCGATTGTTCGATCAACGGCAACACTTCCTGCCCGTTACGCAAGGCCGTGAGCAGATCGGTCTCTTCTTCAGAGAACAAACAATTTTTGATCTTTCCATCGGCCGTTAAACGAATGCGGTTGCAACTGCCGCAGAAAGGAGCACTCATGGTGCTGATCACCGCAAAACTTCCCTGGTGATCATCTGCGCGGTATTTCTTGCAGGTATCATGCGGATCATTTGCCAGTGCTTCTATCTCGTATCTTGTATGTGCGATCTCCAGGATCTCTTTCCAGGTTACCAGTTTATCGCTTTTCCATTGGTTCCCATCAAAGGGCATGAATTCGATGAACCGGACATGTATGGGTGTGTGTTTTGTCCAGTCGATAAAATCCAGGATCTCATTATCGTTCAGTCCCTTCACCACCACCACATTTACTTTTACAGTAAATCCCCGATCCAGTAATAACTGAATATTGTCTTTTACTACCTGGTATTGATTACGGCGGGTAAGGATCGAGAATTTATCTTCCTGCAAAGTATCGAGGCTGATATTAACCGAGCGGATGCCGGCTGCCACCAGGTCGTCTACAAAATGATGAATGCGCGTTCCATTGGTGGTCATGGTCAATTCCACTCCCAGCTTACCGAGAGAACGGATAATATCGGCGGCATCTTTTCGCACCAATGGCTCGCCGCCGGTTAACCGGATTTTGTTAACACCGTTTGCTACAAATAGGGCCGCGAGTTTTTCTATCTCATCTGCCTGCATCAGTTGCCGCTGGGGCATAAACGCGTAATCTTCTTCCGGCATGCAGTAAAAACAACGGAGATTGCAGTTATCGGTTAAGGATATCCGCAGGTAAGTATGTTTCCGTTGAAAAGTATCTGTCAGCATGCGTTCATTTGAAATGTGCACAAAATCGTTCGTAATCTTCCGGTGTATCAATATCCATTTCTCCTTCCGCAAAATCAACCGTGGCAATATCGTCCGGAACCAGTTGCAAGATACTCTTCGCCCCCTTATCTCCCTGCAATTCCTGTAAATGTTGAAAATACTTCTTGCTGAACAGAACCGGGGTGCCTTTTATGCCGTTATAGAAAGCGGCAACAATGCCTTTACCGCTTGTTTCATGTGTTTGTATCATTTCCTGTAACAAGGCCCGGGTGATAAATGGCTGATCGCTCACCAGGATCACTACCGAATCAAGTATTGGCTGTTGTTTCAGTAAAGCAGACAACCCTGTTTTGATCGACCCCGCCATTCCTGCTTTCCAATCCTCATTATATACAACCCAAATGGGTTCTGTTTGCAGTAAGGGGAGCATGGCCGTATGATAATACCCCGTTACCACACAGATTGCCTTTGGTTGCAACGCTTTGGTTTCTTCGAGCAGATGCGAAAGAATGCTTCCTTTTCCAAAAGGCAATAACATCTTGGGCTGCTGCATGCGCGAAGCACTACCGGCTGCTAATATCAGTATGCCGGTACTCATACAGCACGATGATGTATGGCTTGTTTTTTCTCCCGCAGATGAACAGGTGGTGTATCCTGCAACACAGACATAATCTCTGCTGTAATCGAGAGTGCAATCTCTGCTGCGGTTTCTGCACCCAGGTCAATGCCTGTAGGGCCATAGATCTTTTCCAGAAAACCATCTTCAAACACGATACCCTGCGCTGCCAGTTCATCCAGCATGCGGTTGCGTTTGGCAGCTGGTCCGAGCATACCGATATAAGCAATATCCGTAGCAGGCAGCTGTTGCAGCATGTCCAGGTCGTAATTATAATTATGTGTCATCAGCACCAGTGCCGTGCGTGCATCCGTTTGCAGGCGGGCAGCTGCTTCTTTGGGTTTGGCTACGATGATACTATCCGCCAAAGGAAATCTTTGTGTGGTGGCATGCGTAGCCCTTCCATCCACCACCGTAATTTCCCAACCCAATACATGTGCCATATTCACCAATGATAATGCATCGTTACCGGCGCCCACCACCACCAATGCAATGGAAGGCCTACAGTATTCCACAAAAAAATGCTGCTGGTTAGCTTCTATTGGCAGATCAAGATGTACCGATTGTTGCTCAGCCAATACGGTGGCAACGGTTGATTGTATTTGCGATGAAACCACTGCAGGCAGATCTGCCATGGCAGTAGTTCCGATATGGTCATTTTGATTGAGCGAATATCCTGTTACCAATATGGCCGGTTTTCTTTCAGCGATCACCCTACGAAGGAGCTGAATGGGATGATTAGGCTGATCGGCATCAACCGGTTCAAAGAGGATGGAAACAATCCCGTTACAGCCTAACTGTACGCCCAGTTTGGCATCATCCTCATCAGTGGTATCATAGATCACCAGTTTGTTCTTTCCCTGTGTAATGGCCAATACAGCTTTGCGCAAAGCATCGCCTTCCAGGCACCCGCCACTGATGGCTCCGGTAAGCTGCCCATCTTCTCTTACCAGCATACGGGCCCCGGGCCGGCGGTAAGATGAGCCGGACACATGTACCACGGTAGCCAATGCCGTTTTTTGCTGAAGCCGGGTAGCTTCATCAAATGCCTGAACGATGTCTTTGATCTCTTTCATGGGAAAGATACAGGTATTATTGTCGCGCTTTTTTAACCTGTGCAGGTGTAACGGCCTTAAGTGATTTATTGCCCCAGCTGTTGTAGGTATAATTCAGTACATCTGCCACCTGCTCATCAGATAAATAATCCATGGCCAGCATCTGGGCATTGTATTGGGTACCATTCACAGTAATCTCGCCTGTCTGTCCTTTTAACACCAGTTCAATGATCTTACTAACCGGTGTTTTCTTCAGATAATCTGCTTTTGCCAATGGCGGGAACACACCTGCCTGCCCTTTGCCATCTTCCATATGACAGTTCTGGCAATAAGTGGTGTACAATTCCTTTCCGCGTATTACACTTTGGGGTAAATTATAAGCCTGCACAAATGCCGTTCCTGAATAGAACAGTAATAGCAGCGTACCTGCTACAAATATTTTTTTCAATAGTTTTCTTTTCTGTTATTAAACAATCTTATTAATGTCAAAGGGTAACCTGCGGATCCGCTTGCCGGTGGCTGCATAAATAGCATTACACAGGGCCGGCGCAAATGGTGGTAAACCGGGTTCGCCCACTCCTTTGATCCTGGTTCCGCCATTGGCAATGATATGCACTTCCACTTTCGGCATTTCGTTCATGCGCACCAGCGGGTTATTATGGAAATTGCTTTGTACCGTCTGCCCTTTCTCAAAAGTGATACCGCCTTTGATGGCAGCCGTCAGTGCCATTACTGCGGCACCCTGCACCTGGCCTTCAACCGTATCGGGGTTCACCACCGTTCCCAGATCAATGGCCGCATATACTTTTTCGATCTTGATACCCGTTCCTTTTTTAGACACTTCTACTACAAAACCACCCAGTCCGGCAAAAAACTCATACTGCGCCACACCCCTTCCCCATCCGGCAGGTAAAGGTTTGTCCCAGTTAGACACTTCTTTCAGTTTCTCCAGCAGCACTTTGGTATCCGAAGGTTTTGTCAGCATGCCCAAACGGAAAGCCATGGGATCTTTTTTCGCTTTCACCGCCATCTCATCTATAAAACATTCATGCGAAAAAGCCAGTGTGGTACTGGTTACCGCGCGCCAGGCAGCTACCGGTACATGCAGGTAATGATGCACATACAGGTTTTTCATGTGCTCGATCTCGTATTTCTGTTCACTGATGCCTTCTGTCATCGTTCCATCTGCCTTGGTTTTATCATAATCCTTACGCATATCCAGCGTGGGCGAGATCACTTTGTGCTGGAAAGCAATGGCTTTCCCATCAGCAGATAACGCTCCTTTCATGGCAGAGAAAGTCATCGGACGGAAGGGTCCCATTTTGGTATCGTCTTCCCTTGTCCAGATGGCTTTTACCGGTTTGCCGATCTTTTTGGTGAGCTGTACCGCTTCGTGTACATAATCGGGATATAGCCTTCTTCCAAAACCACCTCCGTTAAACATTACATTTATTTTCAGGTTCTCCGGTGTTACATCGTACAATTTGGGGAAACTGTTCATGATGCTGCCCGGCACCTGCGTAGAGGTCCATATCTCCAGTTTATTCCCCTCCTGCCAGCTGGCCACACAGTTCATGGGTTCAATGGGCGAGTGAGACACGACCGGTGTTTCATAAAAAGCTTCCAGTTTAACGGGCGCTTCTGCAAATGTTTTATCGAAATCACCCTGTTTATGCTGAACGGCACCTTCTTCCTTAGCCGCATCGCGCAGGCTTTGTTCGTAAGTTTTGGAATTGAATGTATCGTTACCCTGGTAATCCCATTTTACCTGCAGGGCTTTTCTTCCCTGTAAAGCGGCCCAGTAATTTTCGGCAATCACGGCCACACCTTCTGATTTATAGACACCATGGATCCTTTCGCATTTTTCTACCGCAATCACGCCTTTTACTTTTTTGGCTGCTGTATCATCATAACTCACCAGCGTAGCGCCAAATACCGGACAACGTTCAATAGAAGCATACACCATCCCCGGTACCGATACATCGATCCCGAACATGGCTTTACCATTTGTTTTCAGCGGAACATCCGGACGCGGATACCGCTTGCCCAGTATTTTGAAATCTTTGGGATCTTTTAAAGTGGGCTGTTTGGGCACTTCTATTTTAGCAGCTGCTTCGGCCAGTTCTCCATACCCCAGACTTTTACCGGATGGTTTGTGAAATACTTTGGCTTCAGATGCATAACATTCTGTAACAGGCACATTCCACTGTTGTGCGGCAGCAGCTACCAGCATTTCGCGGGCCGAAGCGCCTACTTTACGCAGGTTGGTGTAACTGGTACGTACCGAAGCACTACCACCGGCAGACTGTCCGCCACCGAATTTTTTTTCACCGCCGGTTTGTTTGATGGTCACCTTATCCAGCGCTACTTCCAGCTCTTCCGCAATCAGTGCAGGAATGGATTGGAAAGTACCCTGCCCCATTTCGGGTTTGGGGTTGAAGATGGTGATCTGACCACTTTTTTCAATCACTACAAAAGGAGTCAGTTCAAACGACTCTCCTGCAGCCGACAGGTTCTCGATAGTTGCCGTGCCATCTGCTTTGGCAGAGAGGCCCAGTACCAGTCCTACACCGGTGATCCCGGATAAACGGAGAAAGTTCCTGCGATCTATATTTGTAATAGGCGTATGCATAATAGTGAGATTTGTAGTTGAAGAGGATTTAGATCAGTTCTGCTGCGCGATGAATAGCACTGCGGATACGCTGGTAAGTACCGCAACGGCAAAGATTACCCTGCATGGCGGCGTCAATATCTGCATCCGTAGGTTTGGGTTTGCTTTTCAGCAAAGCAGTAGCACTCATGATCTGACCGGATTGACAGTAACCACACTGTGGCACCTGCAACTCGATCCAGGCTTTCTGAACCGCTTCTCCGATCTTTTCTGAAATACCTTCGATGGTGGTAATTTTTTTACCGGCAGCCGCAGATACGGGATAACTGCAGGAACGAACCGGATTACCATCTACATGCACGGTACAGGCGCCGCATTGGGCAATGCCACAACCGAATTTGGTACCGGTTAACCCCACCAGATCGCGGATGGCCCAGAGAAGGGGCATTTCCGGACTGGCATCCACCTCATAAGACTGGTTATTGATCGTTAGCTTAATCATGCTCATTGATTTTTAAATGGTAACTAGGTCCTAAAAATACTGCTTCCGCAAGGAAATTTGTCAAATTTTAAGACCATTTCAGATAGGTTTTTTCAGGTTTTAACAGGAAAGCGAGTCTGTTTAGCTTTTGGGGGAGATAATTGGCTGCGGGTATCACAATTATGCCACTATTTGAATGGATTCTGTTTGCCGGAACGATAAACTGGATTACTTTCGGGCCTCAATAAAAGGTATTATGAATTACGAAGAACTGGTTAAAAACCACGCCGGAGAAATGGTTGAAAGACTGGTTAGCTGGGCTGTGAATACAGAATCTGTTGATATCCATTTTGATTACGAGGGTAACGATCAGTGGGCCATTCTTTCCATGCATGTATATGAAGAAGACAAAGAAATCTCCCTCCGTCTTCATTCCAATAACCAGTACGATCTCTACTTTGGTTATTACGATGATGAAGATGAATTCTTCGAGATCGTAAAACCATTAACCGAAAAGGAACAGGAAGTGATTCCGGAAGCCCTGCAAAAACTGATGAAGCACGTGGTTGATAA
>SCVK01000114.1 GCA_004297075.1 Chitinophagaceae bacterium | reverse complement strand
GGACGACATTCTACTTTTGGAAGCAATCGAACGTTACCTCCACGGCGACATGGATGCCGCAGAGCGTGACTATTTTGAGACGCTCCGGAAAAATACACCCGAAATAGACCAGATGGTGGTGGAGCATGGCATGTTCCTGCACCAGATGGACATTTACGCGCTTCACCGCAACCTGCGTACCAGTTTACAGCTGTCGCACGCCAAATTACTGGAGCGTGGCGATATCAATGAAGGTGGCGAGTTGACCACCCGTGGTAAAGTGATCCAGATCTGGAACAAATACAAAAGGGTAACCGCTATCGCAGCATCTGTGGGCGGCATAATTGCATTGGTAATCAGTGGACTGGCCATTTATTTCTCTCCGGTAGTGAATGGTAACCAGATCGAACAGCTGAGCAAGGCCATTGAAGTGATCAAAAAGAACCAGCAGTACCAGGGAACTTTGATCAATGAAGTAAAAAGCAAGATCCCTGCCAATGCCAGGCTGATCAGCGGTGGTTCCGGTTTCCTCATCGATCCCAAAGGATATATTATTACCAATGCTCACGTACTGAAAGGTTCAGGTGCGGTTGTGGTAGACAATAAAGGGCAGGAATACAACGCCACTATTGCCCATATAGATACAGACCGTGACCTTGCAATCCTGAAGATCAACGATTCGGAATACCAGCCGCAGAAATCCCTGCCCTATACCATCCGTAAATCCAATGCCGAATTAGGGGAAGAAATATTTACCCTCGGTTATCCAAGAAACGATATTGTGTACGGAGAAGGTTACCTGAGTGCCAGAACCGGTTATAACAGCGACTCCCTTACCTACCAGGTGCAGATCAGTGCCAATCCCGGTAACTCTGGCGGACCTGTATTCAATAATAGTGGCGAAGTGATCGGAATTTTAAGTACCCGCCAGGCGGAAGCCGAAGGCGTAGCTTTTGCCGTAAAATCCAAGAATATTTACAAACTGGTGGAAGAACTGAAAGCAGCTGATACTTCATTTGCGAGATTAAAACTGCCAGGTCGCTCGAGTTTAAAGGGTGTACAAAGAAAACAGCAGATCACCCGTTTGGAAGAATCAGTGTTCTCTGTGAAAGCGTTTAAGAAATAAGATATGAATTATTGATACAGACAGCCTGCTTTTTGCGGGCTGTTTTTTTTATGGGTATAACATAACAAAAAAACAGGGAAGCAAATGCTTCCCTCTTACTATTTTATCAATAAATAATTAGAATCAGGCCCACAAAGATGAAGGATATTCTCCCGAAGCTACCAATGCATTGATACTGGCCTGCACACCCGGTGCATCTTCTTTATAAGTTACCCCAAACCATTTGGCAGAAGTAGGAATTACTTTAACCACTCCTTTTCCCGACTGGATATAATACTTAGTAGCCGTTGGGATAAAGAATTCGGCTTTGAGCTCATGCATGTGCTGATCGAGGAAATGGTGAAACTGTTCTTCGCAGAGGTCGATAAAACCGGGGGCAAAACAGAGATAGTTCATGCTAACCAGGCTATCTTCCGATACTTCGTGCAAACCCGACTCATCCTGATAGGTAATTTTGCCGTTATCGCCTCTGAAAATGCTGGTCCGTTCATTGATATCTGTGAGGTTATGATCTGCATCAATATCACAAACACCCCGGCTTACACTACCATTATCGCTGAGGGTATTTTTTAATTCATAGCCCAGTATACAATAGGTTTGTTCATTACACTGGGTGGTCAGAAACGCATATGCTTTCACAAACGCATCTCTTCCGTAATAATCATCCGCATTGATTACAGCAAAGGGTTCGTTCACTTTTCCTTTGCAGCAAAGTACGGCATGGCCGGTTCCCCAGGGTTTGGTTCTTTCTGCCGGTATAGTGCGGCCACCGGTAAAGGCATTCAGGTGCTGGTAAACATAATCAGTAGCAATACGTCCCTGTAATTTTGGCTCAAAAATGGCTTTGAAACCTTCTGCAAACTCTTCCCGGATAATAAAAACGATTTTGCCGAAACCTGCGCGGATAGCATCATAAATAGAATAATCCATGATAGTTTCGCCGGAAGGACCAAAGGACTGGGTCTGCTTCATGCTTCCATATCGGCTGGCCATGCCGGCGGCTAAGATCACAAGTGTTGGTTTCATGCAGAATATGATTAAGATTGTGTTGTTAAAAGAATGAATGATCGGTTAAAATGTATGCGAAATTACAAAATATCAGGGTTCAGCCATTGCCCCATTTTTCGGATGAACAGGTGCAGACAGACATCCTGCGGCTGGACCTGCTGCATCCTATCGTATCGGGTAATAAATGGTTTAAACTGAAGTATTACCTGGGGGAAGCCCGCCGGGCCGGTCATCATACCATTGCCACGTTTGGCGGTGCATACTCTAATCATATTGTGGCCACGGCCTATGCTGCAAAGGAAGCCGGAATACAGAGCTGTGGGTATATCCGGGGAGAGTTAACCCATCCCCTATCTCCCACTTTGCGGCAGTCGCGGGAACTGGGTATGGAGCTGAAGTTTGTAACAAGGGAGCAGTTCCGGGATCCTGATACTATCATCCGCGCTAACACTGACCCGGGGGTATATTGGGTACGAGAAGGTGGCTATGGCCTGTTAGGTGCCAAAGGTGCGGGCGATATCTTATCATCGGCCAACACCCAAACCTATACGCATATCATTTGTGCCGTAGGCACGGGTACCATGCTGGCAGGGTTGATCCGGTCTGCCGGGAAACAACAGCAATTGATCGGAATCAGTGTTCTCAAAAACCATTTGGGACTGGAACAGGAAGTAAAATCACTACTACCCAATAGCCAGCAGGCACCATTTACCATCCTGCATAACTATCATTTTGGCGGCTATGCCAAACACCCCGCTGAGTTGATCAGATTCATGTGCGAAACCTGGGAGGCAGAGCAATTACCTACAGATATTGTGTATACATCCAAACTGTTGTATGCAGTGAAAGAGCTGGTATCCAATCAATATTTTCCTGCAGGTAGCCGGTTACTGGTGATCCATAGCGGCGGATTGCAGGGAAATAACTCTTTACCGTCCGGCATATTACCATTTTCTTAAACGATCTGATTTTATATTTGTAACCCATGAGGCCGATCTTACGTTCACTTGCAATACTGACAGGGTTACTGGTATGTTTTACCGCTTTTTCGCAGAGCCTGCTGCCCGACTTTGCTGCGCGGGAACTGACCCGCGGAAAAATCCAGATCAGCTGGAACAACCCTTACCGTAATTGTGTTCAATTAGCTATTCAACGATCCCTTGACAGCAGCAAAAATTTCCGTACTATTTTTTCTTCGCAATCGCCGGAGCTGGCTTCGAATGGTTATGTTGACAACAGACCGGTGCCCGGTGTGAAAAATTTCTACCGGATTTTTTATTCGCTGGAAGGAGGTAGTTATTTTTTTACCAGGGCCATCGCAGTAGAAGCCAGTTCGGTGGTAAAATCTTTGCCTGTTGATCTGCCTGCTGTTACACCATCAATACCGCCGATAAAAGAAAAACTCATTACACCCGCCCTCACTGCTGCAGAAAAGAAAAACCTGACCAGTATCTATTTACAAAAGAATATCCTATTCCGTTTTGATAAAGCAGGGTATGCGCGATTTAAGGATTCCATCAATACAAAAACCAAAGACAAACTCCGTCGCCTGAACGAAAGGTCGGTAGAATGGATCCCTGTAAACAAAGAGGTATACTATATTTATAAAGGCCAACAGATAGTGGCTGAGTTAACTAAGAAATCCTTCTTACAATGGAAAGACTCGATTAAATACAAAACACAGGATACCTTATATGCGCTGGATGCATACCATAGCCAGATCCGCTCCTATGCACCCCCTCCCAAAGCCTATGTATTTATTTACCGGAATGACAGCCTGTTGCAGGTGCTGGAAACCGCCCTGTATCGTAAATTCAAAGACTCTGTAGCCAATAAAACCAAGGATACCTTATATGCCAGCGATGAGCAACATGTAGAGATCAGGCCCTTTGTTCCGCGTTATGTATGGAAACCTTCAGACTATATCTTCACCAATAACAAAGGATATGTGACTATTCTGCTGCCACTGGTAAAACAACACAGATATGCTGTGATCTTTTATGAAGAAGATGGTTCAGAACTATTCCGCATCAAAAACCTGAAAGAACAGGAACTGATTCTGGACAAAACAGACTTTGTGCATGCAGGTTGGTTTTATTTTGAGTTATTTGAGGATGATAGACTGATGGAAAAGAACAAGTTCTTTCTGCCGAGATAAATTAATGAGTGAATGAGCGGGTGAGTGAATGTTTTGTTAGGCGGAAACGAGATGAATAGGGAATACTTTTTCGAAATTCTTTTTTACTTTTTCTTTTACTTCATCGAAAGGAATTTCACGGCCTAGTTCTTTCTGGAGAGAAGTTACCTGTTTGTTCTCGATGCCACAGGGCACAATATGACTGAAATAGCCAAGATCCGTATTAACATTAAAGGCAAATCCATGCATGGTGACCCAACGGCTGCATTTGATGCCCATGGCGCAGATTTTACGCTCCCTGCCCTTCTGATCAGGATCCAGCCATACACCGGTTTCGCCGGGACTGCGTTCTCCTTTCAGTCCATATTCGGCCATGGTGAGAATGATCACTTCTTCCAGGCTACGCAGGTACCAGCCCAGATCCGGCTTTAATTTTTCCAGATCGAGAATAGGATAGCCTACCAATTGTCCCGGCCCATGAAACGTAATATCTCCGCCACGGTTAATATGGAAGTATTCGATCTGTTTCTGCTGTCTTTCTTCTGCCGAGATCAGCACATGGCTTTCTTTTCCGTTTTTACCCAGTGTATACACAGGTTCATGTTCAACAAAAAGCAGGCGATGAACGGTGGAAGGCAATGCTGCCTCTACCGCCGGATCTGCTGCGCGCAGCAGGGCTTTTGTATCGGTATTCTCTTTTAATAATTTTTCCTGGTAATCCCAGATCTCCTTGTAACTGCGTTGGCGGCCAAGATCCTGGAACAAGACTTCCTGTTGCATGGCGCAAAAGTAGGAAGAAATTGGCACTGTGATTTGCCGGGGGCTGGCTGTTAAAACACGCCATCTCCCCTCAAACCTTTATTTTTGCCGCATGTTGGATGAGCTTGATAATTTGCCCGAAGACACATCGGAAGCCCTCTATGAGCGAAAAACCTTTACCATTGATAAGGGACAGGAACCTTTGCGCATAGATAAATGGATCCAGATGCACCTGGAAGGTGCTACCCGTAATAAGGTACAACAGGGTATTGAAGCCGGGTTTGTAACGGTGAACGGGAAAACGGTAAAAAGCAATTATAAGATCAAACCGGGTGATGAGTTGTTGTTGATGAGCCTGATCAACCCGGAGCATACCGTATTGAAAAGAGAGAACATTCCTTTACATATCGTGTATGAAGATGACGCCCTGATGGTAATTAATAAACCAGCCAATATGGTGGTGCATCCGGGCGTAGGTAATTTCAGCGGTACTTTACTGAATGGGGTGGCTTATTACCTCGAACAACAGAACCCGGGTATTGATGAAGATATTTTACCGAGGTTTGGATTGGTACACCGGATAGACAAGAACACTACCGGACTGATTGTACTGGCCAAAAAACCGGAAGTAGCGGCCCACCTGGCCAAACAATTTTTCAACCATACCGTGAAGCGTAAATATGTAGCCCTGGTATGGGGCGACATGGAGCAGGATGAGGGCACCGTTACTGGCCATATAGCGCGTCACCGCCAACACAGGAAAATGTTTGATGTATATCCCGAGGGAGAGATCGGCAAACATGCTATTACCCATTATAAAGTGCTCGAAAGATTCAACTATGTAACCCTTGTAGAATGTGTGCTGGAAACAGGACGTACCCACCAGATCAGGGTGCACATGAAACATATCGGGCATACGCTTTTCAACGATTGGGAATATGGTGGCGATAAAATTCTGAAAGGAACCATTTACAGCAAATACAAACAGTTTGTAGATAACTGTTTTGAGATTTGTCCGCGTTGTGCACTGCATGCCCGAACACTGGGATTCATTCACCCGGTTACTCAGCAAGAAATCTTATTTGAATCGCCCTTACCGGAAGATATGCAGGGCGTTATTGAAAAATGGAGAGCGTATATCGGTACCCGGAAAGAGTAACTACTTCATTCAACACATCCCTTCAGCATATAAGATACCCGCTTATATTTGTACTATAAACAGATCCCTATGTCTACAGATATCCGGAATAACTGGACCCCTTCTGAAATCAAAGCTGTGTACGATACACCTCTGCTGGAGCTGATCTATCACGCGTCAGGTTTACACCACCAATACAACGATACCGCTGAAGTTCAGGTTTGTACCTTACTGAGTATTAAAACCGGAGGTTGCAGTGAGGATTGTGTGTACTGTCCGCAGGCCGCCCGTTACAATACCGGCGTAGATGTACAGGCATTGATGCAGAAAGAAGAAGTATTAACCTATGCACAAAAAGCCAAAGAAGCCGGCAGTACCCGCTTTTGTATGGGAGCTGCCTGGAGAGAAGTAAGGGATAACCGTGATTTTGACCGTGTACTGGATATGGTAAAAGGGGTGAATGAAATGGGGATGGAAGTATGTTGCACACTGGGTATGCTTACCGAATACCAGGCGCAAAGACTGGCCGAAGCCGGTTTATATGCCTACAACCACAACCTGGATACAAGTAAGGAACATTACGGCGATATCATTACTACCCGAACTTATGACGATCGTTTGCAAACCCTCGAAAATGTACGCAAAGCAGGGGTAACGGTTTGTTGCGGGGGTATTATTGGTTTGGGAGAGACACATGAAGACAGGATTCAGATGCTGCATACGCTGGCTACCATGCCGGAACATCCGGAAAGTGTTCCCATTAACGCATTGGTGCCAGTGGCCGGAACACCGCTGGAGAACAATACCAAAGTAGATATCTGGGACATGGTTCGCATGATTGCCACCGCCAGGATCCTGATGCCCAAAACCATGGTACGCTTAAGTGCAGGCAGAAATGATATGAGTGTAGCCGAACAGGCGCTTTGCTTTATGGCAGGTGCCAATTCTATTTTTGCCGGAGATAAGTTACTTACTACCGCCAATCCAGGTTTTGAAGCGGATAATGCCATGTTTCAACTATTAGGATTATCGCCCAGGAAAGCGTTTAAAGAGGAAGCGAAACAATACCTTCGTGAAATGACAGAAGTATAGTACCATTAAACAATTACCCCTAAATCATATGCATCATGAAAAAATTACTTTGTTCCCTTTTTGTGCTCGTTACCTGTCAGCTAGCACAGGCCCAGATAACCGAGACCATGAAACTGGTAGATTCTACCACTCCTTTTAAACCTATCAATGGAGCCATTACACGTGGCAGTTTGATCAAGACCAGTAATTTTCATTATTACGAGATCAATGACAAAGTGAACCAGAAGTTCAATAATGGCCAGCCGCAGTTGCTGGTGTACCAGGATGGTAAAAAATTCAAAATCAAAATTGAGGGAATCGAAAAACTGTTAACCTGCAATAAAGTACAGGAAGTGATCGAAAGCAATATTGACGGAGATTTTAAAGGTTGGGATGGCTCTACTAGTTTTAAACTGGTGAACCAACAGATTTGGAAGCAGGATAATCCTACCAGCACAGTGTTTGCCAATATGTATCGTCCGGCAGTGTTGATTTACCTGAGTTCGGAGGGATATAAACTTAAGATCGAAGGATTAAATGAAGATCCGATCCTGGTAAAAAAGGTTCAATAGGTCTCAGCGTATCTCCTATCTCATCTTACAATTACTACCCAGCCGGAAATGACCGGCTGGTTGATGTTCAGGTCTATTACATAGTAATAAGTAGCCATTGGTAATGGCTTGCCATTATAGTTACCGTCCCATTCCCTACTGCCATTTCTTATCTCAGAAACCTGCATGCCGTTACGGGCAAATACTTTAACAGTAGCCAACGGGTAAGTATCCAGGTTTTGAATCACCCAGGTATCATTGATGCCATCTCCATTGGGTGAGAAAATATTGGGAACCCGTAATTTTTTGTACACCCTTACAAATGTTTCATCAGTTTCTACAGGACAACCCGAACCAGACAAAGCGGCCAGGGTATAAGTAGTATTATCCACCGGATTCACTACAGGAGTTACGGTATTCCCGTTCTGGATATTGGTATTGGGTGTCCAGTAAATGCTGAGCGGACTGCCTTGAACAGAGCCATTCAGCGTTACCGTATCTCCTTCAAAAATGGTTTTATCCGGTCCTGCATTAACAACCAGTTTCTGTAATACATTCACCAGTACGGTGGCCGAATCTTTGCATCCGTACTGATTGGTAACCACCACTTTGTAGGAAGTGGTATCCACAGGTGATGCAAGCGGGTTGGCTGAACCGCTGTCCGAAAGTCCATTAACCGGCGACCAGCGATAGGCGACTCCACCGGATGCTGTTAATAGCGTGCTACTCCCCTCGCAAATATTTACGGTTGAACTGACCAGCGCTTTGGTTCCGGGAAAAACGGTAATATGGAAAGAATCAATCCGGGTACAACCGGGTTCTGTTCTGATCTGCACTATGTACCATCCGGAATCTTTCTCACTCACATTATACAAAAAAGGATCCCGCACTTTGGCGGTAAAGCCATTGGGGCCAGACCATTGATACGAAAAAGCAGAACCATCTACGGCAGCTAACCTGAAATCACTACCAGTACAACCCAAGAGATTTTTATCGGCACCAACCGGCGGCAAAGGATTTACATTAATGGTGGTGATATTGGAAGCTATACGACAGGTGAGCGAACTGAAATTAGCAGCTTCTGCCATTACAGCACGATACTGGTAAATACCACCAGCGGTGGGTTTGCGGGTAAAGTTCAGAGAAATTTCGCCGGCGATGTCTTTCCAGGTTTTACCGGTATCCAGACTGATCTGCCATTGCACCAGCGGACTGGTGAACGCCGCCGGATAAGTGGTAGCAAAAGAAAAAACAGTCTGTTCTGTTTCACACACATCTATTGATGACTGTAATTTGTTATCCACCGTAGCCGTAATAACAGGACCACATGGGCGGAACGTAATATCATCCAGTGCCAGATCGTTGCCGCACTGGGTACCACCGGGTGCATTATTGGTGATCCGGAGTACTACCGTATTTACACCAGCCGGGGTTTTAAAAAATGTGCCATACTGCTTCCATACTTTCTGTCCTTCGAAGGGAATATCGCCTGAATCAAATTTCTGCAGCAATACACCCGTAACAGTTTCGATCCGGAATGTAAGGTTGGGTTTCACACCACTACCACCACAGGCGGTGGGTTTTAATACATTGGCCACCCAGGTAGCAAATTCAAAAGTGGTATTGGCACATAAGCCTTTTACCGTATCTACATAAAACTCGCTTGGGTCAGGTGAGGCATTCACCAGCATAAATCGGCCCCCGGTATCTCCGGTATGATCTCCCACCATCAGGTGCCATGTATTGCCAAAACAGCCAAAAGACATATTGGTAATGGTATACTGCCCATCGCCCGGACAGCCGGATGTTACGTATTGCAAATTGGTAACGCCAGCCTTTAAAGGGCCGTTGGGCGTAGCATCTGAGCCGAATGTAACATTTACAACCGGGTCGCCAAGACTGCCATTACAAAGTTGTCCGTTAGCCTGAAAACAGAGTATGGTAAGCAGTAAAAAATAGAACAACTTTTGTTTCATGATGGTACATGTGTCAGTCACATGCAATAACAGCAGGATAAATGACCACCATTTAAAAATACGAAGAAAACAGAGACGGGCTTATGCTGAAACAATAGCGTCTGTTAAAAAACATAAAAAGAAAGCCGCTGTTTTGTAACAGCGGCCTCATGGGGTTTACAATGAATTTATTTTTTCGCTTTTTCAGCCCTCGACTTCAATTCTGCAATGGGCATGGCGATGATACGACCGGTTTGTTTTTTGCCTTTATAAGTCACCACTTTCAGCATCACGGCATCTTTCGGTGCTATCAGGGCACTGGTATATTTAGGATAGTGGCTATCCGGAAAGCTATTATCGAATGAATAATAGATATCCAGCGTTTCTACTTCCTTACCCAGTTCTATCTTCAGTTGTTTATCGGTTGTGAAGCTGGCCGTAAAACTGGGATCGTACACACTGGGTGCATATTTTTTATCCGCCGCATCAAATCTTTCAAAATGCTGTTCCACTTTTCCGAAGAAATGATTCCAGTTCTTTTTTTCTTTGGGAGACCAGAGTGTTTCTGCTACGGCAAATGCACGGGGCCAGGTCATGTATTGCTGGTGACGCATATTATATACCTGCTCTGTCCACAGGTTGGCCTGTCCGCCTTTGATATATTTCGGATCCACTTCATCCGGTACAGGTTCAAATTCATAAGTCTTGTTCAACCGTAAGGAAGCGTAGATGCGTGGTTCTATAATCGGATCCCCCTGCATATAATCGATATAGGTATAAGTGGTGGGACTCATCACTACTTCATGTTTCATTTTAGCAGCCTGGATCCCTCCTTTCATTCCCTGCCAGCTCATCACTGCTGCACCGGAAGCAAGGCCACCTTCCAGTATCTCATCCCATCCGAGGAATTTTTTGCCTTTGGATGAAACGATCTTCTCCAGTCTTTTTTCAAAATAACTCTGCACTTCTTCCATATGGTGTAATCCCTCCCGCTGCATTAATTCTTTGATAGCTGGTGATTTTTCCCAGTAGTTCTTGGGGCACTCATCTCCTCCCACATGAATATATTCAAAAGGGAACAGCTGTGCTACCTGTGTCATTACTTTATCGAGAAACTCGTACACTTTTTCATTGGCAGGACAAAGGGTATTATCTACCAAAGCGGTAGGCGGATTTCCTTTAGACCAGTCCATGATCTCTTCTCCGGATCTTACCTGGTAAGTATTGGCTTCCGGTGTGCAGGATAATTCAGGATAAGATACCACTGCGGCCAGGCTATGACCGGGCACATCTATTTCGGGCAGGATATCAACAAAACGTTCCTTTGCATATTGCACCAGTTCTTTGATATCATCCTGTGTATAAAATCCACCATAGTCTTTGGGTTCATCGGGTGTAGGTTTGCTGAAAGTGCCGAAATAACCTGTTTTTTTCACGTTCCAGGCACCTACTTCAGTAAGTTTTGGCAATCCTTTGATCTCCAGGCGCCAGCCTTCATCATCGGTAAGGTGCAGATGCAGCAGGTTGTATTTATAACGAACCATATCATCGATGAACTGTTTTACTTCCGCTTTGGTAAAGAAGTGACGGGCCACATCAAACATCAATCCTCTCCAGCCAAAACGGGGGTTGTCTGTAATTTCTACCACGGGGGCTTCCCATTTTACACCGGCAACACGTTCTTTACTCTCTATCTCTTTAGGAAAAAGCTGCAAGAGAGATTGCACGCCATAAAAAAGCCCTGCGGGCTGATTGGCTTTGATCAGAATATTTTTCCGGGTAACAGACAACTGGTATCCTTCTTTACCAATAGCTGAATTTTCCGTACTGTTCAAAATAAGTCTGATATCAGCTCCAGGCAAAACAGTACTTACTGAGTATGTACTGCCGGCTACCACAGAGAAATGCTGTTTTAACACAGCCAGTACCTGTTTCAGTTCCGGGTTCGCCGGTGCTTCTACGCGGATTTGGGCAGGTAAGCGGAAACTGCCTGAACCCTGTTTCACAGAAACCGGTTCCGGAATAATCGCAATCTGTCTTTTGGCATCCTGCGCAAAAGAGGTCATACTCAGTAATAAAAAAGCAAATGTTAGTGTTTTTCTCATGTCGAAAATTTTGAAAAATAAAAGATAGCAATCAAAACAAAATGCGTATAAATAAATAGTTTAGTGTGACCATCATTCATTCTATGCAATATCTTATTCAGGCAGTCATATTTGATCTAGACGGTGTGATCGTTGATTCCAATCCTGCTATAGAGGAATTCTGGAAAAACCTGGCAAATAAACATGGTATACCACTCACTGAACCACAGATCCGCCAATGGATCCATGGCCGTAAGATCGGCGATACGCTTTCCGGCCTTTTCGGACACCTGTCTGACTGCGAGCTGGAAGAGATCCGCGAATCTGCCTACCTGTTTGACCAGAATATGCACCCTGGTCCCATCTCTGGCATTGAACCCTTTGTACAATCATTGCAGGCTTTACAAATTCCTACGGGTATTGTTACCAGCTCTCATCATTCCCGCATGCAGGAAATGATCAGGCAGCTGGGGCTACTGCAGCAGTTCTCTCATTTTGTTACCGCACATGACGTTAGCAAGGGTAAGCCTGATCCCGAACCTTACCTGGCCATGGGCACTAAAATGAATATTGCACCTGAACACTGCCTCGTATTCGAAGATGCGATCAGTGGCATACAATCTGCCACGGGTGCGGGTATGCATGCCATTGGTATCGGTAAGGAAGATGCCAGAACAGATCTTACCCTTCATGGTGCCAAAGATGTGATCGAACATTATGCAGCCATCCGCATTCATCAAAGAACTTTTACCACACCCAACGGAACTATCTTCTCAATAACTTAAGCTGTAAGATTATTTGAAAATCCGGTTGATAATATTTGTCCCTACTTTTTTTCCCGCTTCCGCACCAACATCTACACTGTTACGATAGTGAATTCCGCCGTATACCCGGCTGATAGATGCTTCTGCGGCGGCTTCCTGAAAAGAATTAAAATGCCGCTGCATGCCGATATAGCGCAGATCGCTGGTATCCTGGAAGGCAAATTTATCGCCATAGAGATGCGCCAGCACCATAGCAGCTGCAGCAGTAATGGTACTGTGCCCGCTGGTATATTCCGGGAAAGGAGGCGTTTGCAGAAACGGGGTCCATCCCTTATCAATATGTTCATTGATCACTGTAACCGGACGAACCACATTACTCCTGTATTTTTCATCCCAGCAGGAAATGAAAGCATCGTATAAAGCAATCGCCGTTAAGGCATATCCCTGCGCTGTTTTCACTGCATCTGCTTTACTTGACTGGGCCGCTATGGCTGCTATTCCCATCCAATGACCTCCGGGAGTGATTTTTTTATTGCCGAACATCATATGTCCGGAATGTTCGATTACAAACGGATTATCGTCCCAGTACTTAGCAATGGTTTTCTCTTCTTCTGTCAGATTTTTTCCGATCGCATATACTTCTTTTACTTCCTTGAAAAAGAAACTATTACTGTCTGTACTGTATTTAGGGGGTCGGGCTGGCATGAACTGCGAAGCAGAGTCCATAACCATTGGCTTCATGGTATTCCAACACCATTCTATCCCATCAAGGTAATCAGGCGGTGTTGGATGCCATTGACCCGGTTCATTGTTTCCCAGAAATTTAGGTTTGCCTCTCGATTGGGCATAGCCGTCTTTCATGGCTCTTGCCAGCACCGTTTTCCCAATGGTATCGCCCCAAGCCACTGAACGTTGAAAAGTTTCTTCATCCATCGATGCTTTGAATTTTTCCATGGTAGCCTTCTCATACGCTTTCAGTGAATCAAGCGAGAACACCACTTTATGCACTACTGTAAAAAAAGCCTGTGTAGCGGCCAATGTATAATTATACGTTTTCCCTTTTTCGGGTTCCGGCATGGGGGCAAAACCATGCAGTTTAGCCGCAATAGACGGGCTACCCGGCCTGACAAAACGAACGGCTTCATAAGAAGCCAGTGAAGAATAAACATAAATTCTGCTGCTTACCGGCGGTGTAAATACATCGTATATGATAATCTGGGTTAACTGATCCTGGTTATTGTGCAACACGGCTGCATCATCAATGGCAGTTGCTTTTTTACCACCGCAGGCTGTTAACAGCCATCCGGCTGATACAAACAAACCTGCATAGACATACTTTCTCATAACGTTATCTTTTACATTAGTTAAGCTGAATCCTCCTGAGATTCCCTTTGGTATCTTTGATTTCAAGACCGGTTACCTGTGCGGGTAACTGCAGAAATCTTCCCGACTGGGATAAAAAAGATGCCCCATAATACAGTTCCTGTTTTTGTTTTCGTCCATCCTTCATCAGCAACACCGCACTCACATCCGCAGGAGTAACCGGTACTATTTTTACTTTCAGTTTCTGTTTAAATATTTTCAAAGGACCCCGGTTTTCACTGGCTGCTATCAACGCATTACCCTCGTTGCCCCTTAACTGCACCATGGCTTTACCGTTACCCGGTAAAAAGATTCCGCTTTGCAGAATAGACAGTGCTGTAAATGCTCCTTTACCATTTCCTTTCAGTACCAGACCATTTAACGCATCATATCTTCCAACAGACACTTCAGTACCGTAATCATTTCCATTGATAACCACATCCAGATTACCATCTCCATCAAAATCCACAACCGACATTCCATTCAGGGCTGAGAACTGCGCCTGTTGGGGTAAGGGCGACATACTGAATTTTCCGTTTCCTTCATTATTCAGGTACATAGACTGAAAAGTATTGGCTTCCAGTCGCTGCGATGCTTTGAACTGTTCGGGCGCAAATAACTGATCAATGGTTGCCGTTGCATAGGTTTTATAATTCTGAAAACGGGTACGCATACTTATCATCTGCTTCACAATATCATCTCTCGTCTGGGCAGGAAATTCTTTCATCTCTCCTTTTTTATCCGGCAGAAAAAGCGAAGGAAATGCATCATAGCTTCCATTCTTATCAAAGTCTGCTGCCGTAATATGAACCGGATATTTTTCGCTGGCGCGATAGAAAGAATTCTGGCCCATATTTCCTACGATGTAGTCAATATCACCGTCATTATCAAAATCGCCCGGTGCAATACTGTTCCACCAACCGGTCTGCTGGCCGATACCAGTAGCAGCGGTTACATTTTTATAAACACCTTTATCGTTCTTCAGGAAAGTTACCGGCATCCACTCACCTGCCAGCACCAGGTCTGTCCATCCGTCATTATCAAAATCAGTGAACAATGCATCACAAACAAGCCCGATATTTTTCAATTCTTTTGCTACCTGATCGCTGATATCAGTAAACCGTATCTCGCCGGGTTTTGAATCATTCCGGTAAATAAAACTCGACACCGGTTTGGGATAATTCCATGGCTCTACTCTGCCCGATACAAACAGGTCCAGATCTCCATCCTTATCAATATCAGCTGCTCTTACACATAACTTGCTCGCAAAATTGGTGGGCAAAGCCTTCACATCGATGGTGAAATTTCCTTTCCCATCGTTTACATACAATTTGTCCTGGTATACCAATGCATTTTTATCGTTTTCATATCCGCCACTGGATACATACAGGTCCAGGTCGCCATCTGCATCTGCATCAAACAGGATCATTCCTTCATCTTCCCATCGCTTGGTATTGATATCGGCTTTGCTGATGAGATTTTTCTGGCTGAATTTCCCATCAGTTTGTTGCAGGAAGATCTGACCACTGAAAGAAAAAGAACCGCCCGTTACCAGGTCGTCCAGCCCATTTCCATCCACATCACCAACGGCGAGTGCCGGACCATACTCAGAAAACTTATGCGGGATCAGTTTCTGGATATTAAAATCAACGAAATCTTTTTCTTGCTGTATATAATTAATGTTTACAGCACCCGTAATATCGGTGAACCAGGCATCCTTCGCAAAAGGATCTTGGCCAAAAGAGAATGAAAGCTGTGCCTCTTTACTGTTCACAGTGATGCGTTGATCTGCTTTTACTTTATCGAGCCGCTGCATCTTTCCATTGGGCCAGCGTACGACCAGCGAATCTATTACGGATGTTTTTCCCAGACCAAAATGTGCATACCCGTCTACAGATGAGAGATACCCACGGTAAGGAGAATATTCGAGAAACTGTTTTTTACCCTGATCATAATAAATTTCCAGCCAGGCGCCAAGCCCGTTTCTGTTCAGTGAGTCGCCCACCAGTTTTACCTGCAGGAAATGAGTGGTCTCTTTTTGCTGTTCCCGTTCATTATTCCGGAAAACACCGGCTTCATCATTGATATTATTAACCACTACATCCAGGTCACCATCATTATCGAGATCTGCATACACACCACCATTGGAAAAAGTAGGAATGGTTAATCCCCATTCATTGGTTACGTTGGTAAAATGCAGGTCGCCATTATTCCGGAAAGCATAATTATGAATTTTCACTTCCGGGATCTGTGCCAGCAACTGTTTTTTGGTAGCCACCGCATAAGCGGTATTCCGGAAAGCCACAAAATCATGATCCGTTACATCTTTCGGGAACCCGTTGGTAACAATGATATCCCGGTTCCCATCATTATCAAAATCGGCCACCAGCGGCGTCCAGCTCCAGTCCGTTTCGGCAATACCGGCATAAAAAGATACATCACTGAAAATGGGCGCCCCAACAGAATCGTTCTGCGTTACCCGCGGCCCCTGGTTCAGTTGCAGGGTATTACGAACATACTGGTATTGATAACCGAAATAATCGCTGTTCTGATAGGTCTGGTAACTGTTGGCATTCATCATCATCTTCTTCCGGAAATTATCTTCCGGATTCATATCCAGTGTTACCACATCACTTAACCCATCGTTATTGATATCAATAACATCATTGCCCATAGCATTGGCGGCCGTATGTTTAAAATAAACGTTCAGCTGCTCACTGAAAGTACCATTGCGGTTATTGATCCATAACAGATCGTTGGAGAGATAATCATTACTTACATAAATATCTTTCCAGCCATCTTTATTGATATCTGCAATGGTAACGGCATGGCCATATCCCTCCTGTAAAATCCCGGCTTGTTTTGATACATCGGTGTACACGGGGTGTTGCAGCTCAGCATTCCAATCGTTACGGAAAAGCTTATCTGTATTCTTATGGCTGCCGTCTTTCAGAATAGGCCTGAACCGGTTGGGGAAATCGTTTTTTACGATCTCATTATTGACCATGTACACATCCAGGTCGCCGTCGTTATCATAATCAAAAAAAGCGGCCATTGTTCCTTGCGTAGTATCTGCTAACCCATATTCTCTGGAGAGGTTTTTAAAATGAGGCACGCCTTCTTTGTCATTCCCCTGGTTCACATACAACAGGTGTTCCCGCAGTTTGGGATCGCGGCGTAAAGTGGCACTTACATACAGATCCATCAGGCCATCATTATTGATATCAACCACAGATACACCCCTGCACCATTTGCCTTCCCCATTCACGCCTGCCGCTTCCGTAATATCCTGAAAAGAAAATTTTCCCTTGTTGAGATATAATTTATTCGCCACCAGGTTTCCGGAAAAATACAAATCAGCGAGGCCGTCATTATTGAAATCGCCTACGCCTACACCACCTCCGTTATACACATTCTCGAAATCGAGTACGTTTACTGAATCATTTTCTATGATCGTATTATTGAAGTGAATCCCGGACGTTTCCGGATCAATACGGGAGAATAATGTTCGTTTGCCTTTGCAGGAAAAAAACAAAACAGCAGAGAAAGCAACAACAAACAGAATAGAATATCTGAAAGGATATTTCATGGAAGCAGGTTCAGGAACTAAAAAAATATGGACTACAATATCCTTAAAAAAAATGAAAGAGGCAGTGTAAAGCACTGCCTCTTTCTTAAGATTTATTTTATGAAGAATGCAAGGATTTAGAAACCTGGATTCTGTTTCAAAGCTCCTTTACTCAGATCGATCTGAGACTGGGGAATGGGGAAGTATTCGTTTTTACCTTTAGTGAAAGTAGCACTGTTCAGGTAAGTACGTTTTGCTTTTTCTTTGGCGATATAGGCATTCAGCTCAACATCTGCTGTACCATAACGAACCAGGTCGAAGAAGCGGTGTCCTTCCATAGCCAGTTCCAGTTTTCTTTCAAAGCGAACTGCCTTACGGCCATATGCCTGATCAGGGAACACAAGGTATAAACCTACCTGGTAGTTAGCAGCATTAGCACCACCAGCCTGTTTAACCCAGGTAGCTGGATTATCTTTCACCCTTGATCTTACCTGGTTAACCAGTGTTACGGCATTGACCAGTGAACCTACTTCTACTTCACACTCTGCAGCCCATAATAATACGTCTGCAAAACGAATGAATGTGTAGTTATTGGCAGTTACCCCTGCGGTCCAGAATGAATTATCTGTTAAAGCACCTGCCTGGCGTTTGTAGTAAACGTGTTTGATAGCAGCGTAAGGCCCGCCATTGTTCTGGTCACGGATCCAGTCATTACCCGGATGTAAACCCCAGTCCAGGTAAGGAATACCTCTTCTGCCAATGGTGAAATCCAGACGTGGATCAACCGGTGTGGTAACATCAGGTGTGAATGGCTGCGAAGAAGTAAGACCCTGGTCATTTTTGAAATCAACAGCATTCCAGGTATCCAGTAAAGGCAAACCGGTTACGGCATCCACTTTATAGGAGTTGGCAAGGCTGATAGAAGGCTGGTAAAATCCACAGCAACCGCCGGGACCACCATTGTAAGGGAAATTCAATACATCTCCCCATCCGCCATTGTCACCGCTGGAGTTATCGTTAACAGATTGCTGACAAGAGAACACGGCTTCTGCAGAGTTCTTGGTTTCTGCATTGAAATTGTCGAAGAAATTAGGCATCAGCGCATATTTTTTTCCGGAAGCGGTAACGCCATTGGCGATCACATCTTTCAGAATAGGTAAAGCCGCTGTATAGTCTTTCTTAAACATCAGCGCTTTTGCTTTCAGTGCTTTGGCAGCCCATGAATTGGCACGTCCTACAGAACTTTGTGTAGCAGGCAGGTTAGCGATGGCATAATCCAGATCGGCCAGGATATTGGGCCAGATATCTGCTGTGTTCGCTACATTAAAGTTACCGGCAGCATAGGTGATCGTCTGGTCAACAAAAGGAACATTGTTCCACATTTTTTTGGCTTCCATGTGATAATGCGCACGAAGGAAACGGCTTTCTGCTTCTATACGTTTTTTATCCGCGTCACTGATATCTGTAGCAGAAGCCATCAGACGCAATACGTCGTTGGAACGTTGTACCGCATCATATACAGCCTGCCATTTCTGGTTAAAATAACCATTGGAAGCAGTGGGTGAATAGGTTTCGATCGGAACAATATCTGCCTGGTCACCGGGATCGGAGCCTTTGTACGCATCATCTGATGCTACACCACCATATACCCAGTTGGACCCGGCACTCTGCCAGCCACCGCCGGCACCACCGTAACCATCCAGCATGGAATAGGCGCCGATCAATACACCTTCCACACCTGCTTTGTTGGCAAGGGTATTCTGGTCTAATGAACCGATGGGTGATTTATCGAGAAAGTTTTTGGAACATGCGTAGAACAGTACCATCGAAGTGGTAACCCCTACCAGTAATATTTTAAATTTTGATTGTTTCATATTGCAATTTTTAAATACAGTTTAATGGGTTGATTAGAAAGTTACGTTTACGCCGAAGTTGAAATTTTTCTGGTTGTTAGGATAGTTACCATAGTCAATTCCAAATGCTGCGTTAGAACCGGATAATTCAGGATCTAACCCTGTGTATTTTGTAATTGTAAATAAGTTAGCGGCCTGTACATAGAAACGCAGTTTCTCAATACCCCATTTTTTCGACAGAGAAGCAGGCATGTTGTAACCCAGGATCATTGACTTACATCTCAGGTAAGAACCGTTCTCTTTGTAATAAGAGTTAGGAACCTGGTTGGTACTGAAACTGGCATCGTTCTCTGCAATTGGAACGGTTGTGTTGGTTCTGGTAGGCAGCCATGATTTGTTTAAGGCGTCGATACTTTTAGCGCCCTGGAAAGAAGGATAGAAATCAGTCCAGTAACGTACATAGTTGATTACATCGTTACCCACAGAAGCATACATGAAGGTAGAGAAATCCCAGTCCTTATAACTTACACTCAGGTTCAGACCCAATGTGTACTTAGGGTTAGGATTACCAAAATAGGTTCTGTCTGCATCAGTAATCTTACCATCTCCGTCAACGTCTCTGTATTTGAATCGGCCTGGTTTGGCACCGTCCTGTGTGGCAGATTTAGTAACATCTGCTGCATCCTGGAATAAACCGGCAACTTCATAACCAAAGAAAGAACCGATAGGATGCCCTACTTCATTTCTTACAAAATCACCGATACGTGATCCACCGGCAGTGAAATAGTTACCTGGGATATTCACGATATTACTTTTGTAAGTAGTAAAGATGGCTCCGATATCATATTTCCAGTCTCTGGAAGCTGTACCATGATAGGTTAAAGAGGCATCCACCCCTTTGTTCTGGATATCACCGATGTTTACATTAGGCAATGCAGCACCACCTACGGTAGCAGGTGCCTGATCGGTAAACAACAGACCATTTACTTTTTTCTCATAATACTCAATAGAGAAGTCTACTTTATTCTTGAACAACTGTGCATCGAAACCGAAGTTGGTCAGGATATCTTCTTCCCATCCGGTTTTAGGGTTACCGATACGGGTTGCGTAGAAACCCTGTACAGAACTGGTACTGGCGCCATTGATATCATAAAAAGAGCTACCGGCACGGCTTCCGTACTGGCTGAAAGCATTTGACGGATCTACGTTAGCCTGGTTACCCATTTTACCCCAGCTACCCCTGATTTTCAGGTCATCGATCCAGGTGATATTTTTCATGAAGTTCTCACGGGAAATCCTCCAACCCAAAGCAAAGGCCGGGAATACACCATAACGTTTGTCGGGACCGAATCTGGAAGAACCGTCGCGACGAACCGTAACACCTAACAGGTATTTATCATTAAAGGCATAATCCACTTTACCGAATATAGAGAACAGCGAGTTTGAATACGCATTACTGTAATTGGTGAAACCGGAAGAACCTCCACTTAATGTTCTGTAGTTAGGATTATCTGTGAAATAACCCAGTGCGCCACCGCCTACTGCGCGGCCATAGGCTTCAACAGCTTCCACACCTGCCAGTGCGGTTACGGCATGTTTAGCGGCAAATACATTGCTGTATTTAATGGTATTGGTCCATGTCCACTGCCTGTTATAACCGGCATTCTCACTGAATGAGTTGGAACCATTGTTCTCCGCATTCTCGTAAGTACGGTATCCGTAGTTATAATAATAGTAGTTGCTCATGGTACCACCAAATGCAGTTCTGGCAGTAAAGTGATCAGCAAAATCAACCTCTGCAAACATATTACCCTGGATATCCCATGAGTTTCCTTTGTTATCGAAAGACCGCATCTGGTTTGCTACAGGGTTCGATGCATTACCCAAACCCTTTGCAGCAGTACCGGCAAATCCGCCATTGATATCAAATACCGGGAGGATCGGTTGTTCACGGTAAGACATAGAGATGGCATTACCTTCATCCTGGTTGGTGATTCTTGGATTATCTCTGTTAAAAATATAGAGGTTCTCTCCTACACGGATATTCTTGCTGATATTATAGGTTGTATTTACACGGGCAGAATATCTTTTCAGGTAAGTACCCATCAAAGTACCCTGCTGGTTAAAATAGTTCAGTGAGAACAGGTAAGTATTTTTTTCGTTACCGCCACTGGCCGTTACGGTATGGCTCTGAATAGGGGCCGGACGGAAGATCTCATGAAACCAGTCTGTACCCACTTTATTGGCAGCAGTGATCTGGTAAATTCCTTTGTTAAAGTCAGTCACATTATACTTAGCAAGGTCCGCAGCAGAGATGGTACCAACGATACCCGATCCGCTGGGGCCGTTCATCAGGTAATCAGGAATTACCGGTGAAGCACCGCTACCGTATTGAGGGTGTGTGGTGGGCTGACCAGAGTTTTTGAGCGCCAGCCAGGTAAGATCAGCCATTCCCTGTGTACCCAGCAGGTTAAATGGATTACCACTGGCGGGTCTTTGTGTACCAACATAGGCATCATAGGTTACGGTAGCGCGACCGGATTTACCTTTTTTAGTGGTAACCACGATTACACCATTGGCACCACGCACACCATAAATAGAAGCGGCGCCGGCATCTTTCAATACCTGGATAGATTCGATCTCAGATGCGTTAAGGTTTGACAAACTACCCTGCACACCATCTACGATAACAAGGGGATCTACGTTACCGAAAGATGTGATACCACGGATACGGATATTACTTCCGGAACCTGGCTGACCAGAGGTAATAACGTTCAGACCGGAAGCACGTCCCTGTAACATTTGCTCGGGACTACCGGCAGGAACCGCTTTCAGGTCTTTTACGTTTACCACAGAAACGGATCCTGTGATATCTTTTTTCCGTTGGGCAGAATAACCTGTAACCAATACTTCATTCAGCTGGCTGGTTGTTTCTGTTAAGGCAAAATTGAATTCTGTTTTACCAGATACGGTCTGTTCAACAGCTTCAAAGCCCACAACGGTTACCACCAGTACCGATTTGGCACCGGCATTGATTGAAAATACCCCTTCGTTGTTGGTGAGGGATATTACCGTGGTACCCTTTACCTGAACGGTAGCACCGGCAATAGGCTGGCCTGTTGCCTTATTGGTAACTCTACCGGTGACAGCCTTCTGGGCAAATACATTGAAACTGAAAAAGACGAGAAACAGCGCGAGCAGATAACTCCGCACAAGCAGGTTAATTTTCGTTGGCATAGCAATTTGGGTTGTTAGTTAAAGGATTATAGCAATC
>SCVK01000444.1 GCA_004297075.1 Chitinophagaceae bacterium | reverse complement strand
GCGGCTGGTCTTTCCCGAACGGACCAATGAATTCTCGGTGACGGTCGATCTGATCGCCGATCTGGCGGTCATCAATCCCTTCGACTTCTTCGTCGAGGATTATGCCGAGCAGCGGCCCTTTACCTATGCGCCGCAGATCGCCACCGACCTCGCGGCCTATTTCGATATCGAGCCTCAGGGGCCGTTGTTCGACCATTTCGTTGCCCAATTCGCCGATGTGCGTACCCGCACGATTGATTTCCTCGTCAACCTCAACGTCGCGATCAACCAGCGGGTCAACTACATCATCCGCATGGAGCACGGCGTCCAGTCGCCCGAGGACACGCTGTCGATCGGCAGCGGCAGCTGCCGCGATTCGGCCTGGCTGCTCGTTCAGGCCGCGCGGCGGCTCGGCATGGCGGCGCGCTTCGTCTCGGGCTATTCGATCCAGTTGACGCCGGACATCGTCCCGATCGAGGGGCCGAAGGGCGTTTCGGCCGATGTCTGCGATCTCCACGCCTGGGCGGAAATCTATCTGCCCGGCGCCGGCTGGATCGGGCTGGACGCGACATCGGGGATGTTCGCGGGCGAGGGGCATATCCCGCTCTGTGCCGCTCCGCATTATCGTTCGGCGACCCCGATCGAAGGCGCGCTGCTCGAGCCCGCCCATGTCGATTTCCACTTCGACATGAACGTCCAGCGCATTGCCGAGGCGGTGCGCATCACCAAGCCCTTCACCGATGCCCGCTGGGAGGCGCTCGATGCGCTGGGGGAGAAGGTCGATGCCGATCTGATCGCGCAGGATGTGCGGTTGACGACGGGTGGCGAGCCGACCTTCGTCGCGCTCGACGATCCGGAGGCGCCCGAATGGAATGGCGATGCGGTCGGCCCGACCAAGGCGGGCTATGCGGACCGGCTGATCCGCAAGCTGCGCGACCGCTATGCGCCCGGCGGCATGCTCCACCACGGCCAGGGCAAATGGTATCCGGGTGAAAGCCTGCCGCGCTGGGGCTACTCGGTCTATTGGCGCACCGATGGCGTGGCGGTGTGGAAGGATGCCAGCCTGATCGCCGGCGGCGAGGCCGGCACGTCGGTCGACAATGCGGAGGCCGGTCGCTTTCTCGCGACGATTGCCGAAAATCTCGGTGTCGGCGCCGATATGGTGCAGGAGGCCTATGAGGACGGCATCG
>SCVK01000490.1 GCA_004297075.1 Chitinophagaceae bacterium | reverse complement strand
CAGCGACGAGTTCGAGCTTTTCGTTGAGTCCCAGCGCGGCGTCATAACCCGCGAGATCGTCGGCGATGTCGGTGACGAGCTTGATGCAATCTATATTGCCGAGCATCGCGGGAGTCGCGCGGACCATCACCGCGGCGGGGCCGAAGCGTTCGAGTTCGACGCCGAGCGCCGCAAGTTCGCCCGCCGCCGCCTCGAGCCGGTCGCAGGCGGGCTCGTCGAGTTCGACCACCTCGGGGAGGAGCAGCCCTTGCGAGGGCACCGCGCGGCCCGTCATGCCGCTGCGCAGCTGTTCGAGCACCAGCCGTTCGTGCGCGGCATGCTGGTCGACGATGACGAGCCCGTCCTCGGCCTCGGCGACGATATAGGTTTTGGCGATCTGACCGCGCGCGATGCCGAGCGGATGGGCTTCGGCTTCGGGCACGGGGGCGGCGGCAACCTCGGCGCGGCCGGCGAGCGGCGCGGGCGCCGAAGCGAAGGGCACAAGCCGGTCATAAACGCGCGCGACATCGGCGGCGGGCGGCGCGATGTCGGCGCCGAACAGGTGCACCGCGGGTTCGGTGCGCGGCGCGGCGCCGAAAAGGAAGCCGGTCGTCGGCGCCGGTGCCACCGGCTCCTGCTGCCAGGCCGCGAGCGCCGCCTCGGCGGGGCGCTGGACGCTGCGGAAGCCATGTTCGTCAAGCGCGCGGCGCAGGCCGCCGACGATCATGCCGCGCACCAGTTGCGGATCGCGAAAGCGCACCTCGGTCTTGGCGGGGTGGACGTTCACGTCGACCTCGCTCGTCGGCACGTCGAGGAACAGCGCGACGACGGGATGGCGATCCCGCGCGAGCAGGTCGGCATAGGCGCCGCGCAGCGCGCCGACGAGCAGCCGGTCCTTCACCGGTCGGCCGTTGACGAAGAGATATTGGTGGTCGGAAATACCGCGATTGTAGGTCGGCAGGCTGATCACCCCGCCCAGATGCACGTCGCCGCGGTCGAGATCGACCCCGATGCTGTTGCCGGCCAAGTCGCGGCTGGTCAGCGCCGCAACGCGCGCCAGCCGGTCCTGTCCAGCCTGCACGTCGAGTACCCGGCGTCCGTCATGCTCCAGTGTGAAACCGACCTCCGGATTGGCCATGGCGAGGCGCTTCACCACGTCGAGGCACGCGGCATATTCGCTGCGCCCGCTGCGCAGGAATTTGCGGCGCGCGGGGACGCGCGCGAACAGGTCCTCGACCAGCACGCGGGTGCCCTTGGCCAGCGCCGCGGGCCCTTCGGCCACCACCGCACCATTGTCGACGACCCGCCGCCAGCCGTCGGCGCCGGGCATCCGGCTTTCGAGCGTCAGCCGCGCGACGCTGGCGATCGACGGCAACGCCTCGCCGCGAAA
>SCVK01000433.1 GCA_004297075.1 Chitinophagaceae bacterium | reverse complement strand
GAATGGCTTCAGCAGGCGCAGCCGCCTGGATTTCGGTTTCGTCAGCCATTTAGAACTCCAATCCGCCTTCGCGGGCCGCATCGGCCAGCGCCTTGACGCGGCCATGGAACAGGAAACCGCCGCGATCGAACACCACCTGGGTGACGCCCGCCGCCTTGGCGCGCTCGGCAACCGCCTTGCCCACCGTCGCGGCGGCATCGGCCGTCGCCCCGGTCTTGCCCTTCATATCCTTTTCGAGGGTCGAAGCCGAAGCGACCGTGCGGCCGGCCTCGTCGTCGATCACCTGAGCGTAGATATGACGGCCCGAACGATGCACCGACAGGCGCGGACGCATGCCGCCCTTGGCGCGAAGCGCGGTACGGACGCGCCGACGGCGGCGCTCGAAGAGAGAGAGAGACTTGCCCATTACTTCTTCTTCCCTTCCTTGCGGAAGATATACTCGCCGGCATATTTGATGCCCTTGCCCTTATAGGGCTCGGGCTTGCGCCAACGGCGGATTTCCGCGGCAACCTGACCGACCTGCTGTTTGTCGATGCCCGAGATGTTGACCGTGGTCTGATCCGGGGTCGCGATCGTGATACCCTCGGGGATCGCGAAATCGACGTCGTGGCTGTAGCCGAGCTGCAGCTTGAGGTTCTTGCCCTGAACGTTGGCGCGATAGCCGACGCCGGTGATCTGGAGGGTCTTGGTATACCCCTCGGTCACGCCGGTGATCAGGTTCTGCACCAGCGTCCGCTGCATGCCCCAGAAGGAGCGCGCACGCTTGGTCTCGTTCGCCGGCTGGACCGAAATCGAGCCGTCCTCGACCGCATAGCTGACCTCATCGGCCAGGCTCAGGCTGAGCGTACCCTTCGGGCCCTTGACCGAGAGCGTCTTGCCCTCGATCGCGGCGGTGACACCGGCCGGCACGGGGACCGGCTTCTTACCGATGCGGCTCATCAGAAGACCTCCGCGAGAACCTCGCCGCCGACATTCTGTTCGCGCGCTTCCGCGTCGGACAGAACGCCCTTGGGCGTCGAGACGATGGTGATGCCCAGGCCGTTGCGGACGCGCGGGAGTTCCTTCGAACCCGAATAGACGCGGCGGCCCGGCTTGGAGACGCGGGCGACATGCTGGATAGCAGGCTGCCCTTCGAAATATTTCAGCTCGATGCGCAGGCCGTTGTGGCCGGCGAGCTCTTCTTCGCTATAGCCACGGATGTAGCCTTCGCGCTGGAGAACGTCGAGAACGCGAGCGCGCAGCTTGGACGCGGGGGAAACCACGCTGTCCTTGCGGGCGCGCTGCCCGTTGCGGATGCGGGTGAGCAAATCACCCAAGGGATCGGTCAGAGCCATCTTCTGTCTTCCTTACCAGCTCGACTTCGTAACGCCGGGGATCAGGCCCTTGTTGGCCAGCTCCCGCAGCTGAATACGGCACAGCCGGAACTTGCGATAATAAGCGCGGGGACGGCCCGTCACCTCACAACGGTTGCGCACGCGGGTCGGATTCGCGTTCCGCGGGATCTCGGCGAGCTTCAGGCGCGCGATCAGGCGCTCCGTCTCGTCCTTGCTCTCATCGTCCGCGACCGCCTTGAGACGCGCATATTTGCCCGCATAAGCCTTGACCAGCTTCTTGCGACGCTCGTTCTTGTTGATCGAACTCAGTTTCGCCATGACTTAAGTTCTTCCTTTTCCAAGCAGACCGCTTACGCGGCCTGCTTCTGATCCTGATTTTCCACCGGGAAGG
>SCVK01000489.1 GCA_004297075.1 Chitinophagaceae bacterium | reverse complement strand
TGGCGCGCAACACCCAGCTGTTTCTGCTGGAGGAGTCGCACCTGGGCCGGGTCGTCGACCCGTCGGGCGGCTCGTGGTTCGTCGAGGACCTCACCGACCAGCTGGCGCAGCAGGCCTGGGCGAAGTTCCAGGACCTGGAATCGCGGGGTGGATTTGTTGCGGCCCGCGATCACCTGAGTGCCCAGATCGCCGAAGTCGCGGCCCGGCGTGCCGACGACATCGCGCACCGGCGCACCGCCCTCACGGGTGTGAACGAGTTCCCGAACCTCGCGGAAAACGCACTCGCACAGACTGATTCGTTCCCCGGCGTGGTCCGGTACGCGGCGGCCTTCGAGGCGCTGCGCAACCGCTCCGACGGCTACCTGGCGAAGACCGGCAAGCGGCCGCAGGCGGTGCTGCTGCCCGTCGGACCGCTGGCCGAGCACAACGTCCGCACCACGTTCGCCTCGAACCTGCTGGCCTCCGGAGGTGTCGAAGCCGTCAACCCCGGAACCGTCGACGCTGCGGGTGTCGCGGCCGCCGCCGCGGGCCAGGTCGTCGCGGTGGTCTGCGGCACCGACGCCCGCTATGCCGAGGAAGCCGGTGACGTCATCAAGGCCGCCCGCGCGGCCGGCGTCGCGCACGTCTACCTTGCCGGACCGGAGAAGGCGGTGGCCGCTGCCGCTGCTAAACCCGATGCGTACCTGACCATGAAAATCGATGCCGTCGAAGCGCTTTCGACCCTGCTCACCCGATTGGGGGCATGACAATGACCGCTTCTGACGTGACCACAATCGGTAGTTTCGCCGACGTCCCGCTACACGGAGAGAGCCCGGTAGCGCCGTCCTCCAGCGCCGTTGACACCCACGTCGCCGACGCGGCGCAGGCGCACGGCTACACCGCGGAGCAGCTCACCTGGTCGACGCCCGAGGGCATCGACGTCAAGCCGGTGTACATCGCCGAAGACCGTGACGCCGTCGCCGCGGCCGGCTACCCGCTGGACAGTTTCCCGGGCACCCCGCCGTTCATCCGCGGGCCGTACCCGACCATGTACGTGAACCAGCCGTGGACCATCCGTCAGTACGCTGGGTTCTCCACCGCCGCCGAGTCCAACGCGTTCTACCGCCGCAACCTGGCCGCCGGCCAGAAGGGCCTGTCGGTCGCGTTCGACCTCGCCACCCACCGCGGCTACGACTCGGACCACCCGCGCGTCCAGGGCGATGTCGGAATGGCCGGTGTGGCAATCGATTCCATCCTCGACATGCGTCAGCTGTTCGACGGTATCGACCTGGGCAGCGTCAGCGTCTCGATGACGATGAACGGCGCCGTGCTGCCGATCCTCGCGCTCTACGTCGTGGCCGCCGAGGAACAGGGCGTGCCGCCGGAGAAACTGGCCGGGA
>SCVK01000113.1 GCA_004297075.1 Chitinophagaceae bacterium | reverse complement strand
ACTCACGACTCACGACTCACGACTCACGACTCACGACTCACGACTCACGACTCACGACTCACGACTCACGACTCACGACTCACGACTCACGACTCACGACTCACCCTGCAAATTACTGGCTCCCCACAAAAAAGCGACAAGAACTTATTCCCATCGCTAATGTGTTTATCGGTAAGTAAGCGGTTGATCAGGCCACTTTTAATGCACTGATCTTACTTTTGCTGAACATCTGCTCTGCATAATCAAGGGTAATATGCAGCTGTTTGGTGTCGGTGCCGGGTAATTCAAACATGGCATCGGTGAGGATACTTTCGCAGATACTGCGTAAGCCCCGGGCACCCAGTTTGTATTCAAGGGCTTTCTTCACCATAAAATCAAGCACTTCGTTATCCATGATCAGTTCAATGCCCTCCAGCTCAAACAGTCGGGTAAATTGTTTGATGAGTGAGTTACGGGGTTCGGTCAGGATATTTCGGAGTGTTTCCGCATCCAATGGATTCAGGTGGGTGATTACGGGTAAACGTCCGAGCAGTTCCGGGATCAGCCCAAAACTTTTCAGGTCAGTGGCATTGATGAACTGCAGCAGGTTTTTACGCTGGTGCTCCTGTTCTTCCTTGTTTACACTGAAGCCGATGGCATTGGTGTTCACCCTCCGGGCAATTACTTTGTCAATTCCATCAAAAGCACCACCGCAGATAAAGAGGATATTCTTGGTATCCACTTTGATCATTTTCTGCTCCGGATGTTTACGACCTCCCTGTGGGGGTACCAGTACTTCGGTTCCTTCCAGCATTTTCAGCAATCCCTGCTGTACCCCTTCACCGCTTACATCGCGCGTGATGGAAGGGTTATCGCCTTTACGGGCGATCTTATCCAGCTCATCCACATATACAATCCCGCGTTCGGCAGCGGTTACATCATAATTACAGTTCTGTAACAGGCGGGTCAGCATACTCTCCACATCTTCTCCCACATATCCCGCTTCGGTAAATACGGTTGCATCCACAATGGCAAAAGGCACATTCAGCAGGCGGGCAATGGTTTTGGCCAGCAGGGTTTTACCCGTACCGGTTTCACCTACCATGATGATATTACTCTTTTCAATTTCTACCTCATCCTGCTGGGCTTTGCTGTTAACCCGCTTGTAGTGATTGTAAACGGCTACCGACAATACCTTTTTGGCATCATCCTGGCCAATTACATATTCATCCAGGAATTTCTTGATCTCCGCCGGACGGCGAACATTGAGTTTGAAATTAGCGCTGCTGCTGTTATCCTGTTTGGCTGATAATTCCTGTGCAATAATTTCCTGGGCATGTTCTACACAGTTCTCACAGATATGACCATCCTGCCCGGCAATGAGGATCTTTACCTCATCGCGGTTACGGCCACAAAAAGAACAATGTAATTGAGATGCTTTCGCCATAATCTGTTTCCTCCACGTATAATAATAAAAGACACCCGTTGGCGGCTTATTGTTGCAAAGCTACCACAGTTCGGGGGTCTGAGAGTCTGTTTTGGGTAAAAACCGTGTAAAAACGGTCGAACTGGCTTAGATTTTGTCTAAAACCGCGTCTACAATGCCATAAGCCACCGCTTCTTTGGCATCCATCCAGTAATCCCGGTCAAAATCCTTCATGATCTGTTCTACGGTTTTTCCGCAGTTATCAGCCAGAATTTTGGCGCCCAGCTCCTTGGTTTTGCGGATCTGGTTGGCCTGGATCTCGATATCGGCACTGGTTGCCTGGAAATAACCGCCCAGACTTGGCTGGTGTATCATGATCTCGGCATGCGGGTATACAAAACGTTTGCCCTTGGTGCCGGCACTGAGTAAAATGGAGCCCATACTGGCCGCAAGACCCATACAAATGGTGCTTACCGGACTCTGGATCAGTTTCATGGTATCATAAATTACCATACCGCTGGTAACTACGCCACCCGGACTGTTGATATAGAATTTGATCTCCTGGCCAGGTTTGTCCGCATCGAGCAGCAGTAATTTGCTTACCACATCGCGGGCAGACTTATCATCTACCACTCCCCATAAATACACGGCTCTTTTTTCAAAGAAGAGTTTTTCCATCTTCTTCATCATAAAGCCGGTCATGGGTTCCGGTTTTTCTTCTTTAGCGGGCTCGTTTTCTTCTTCGTCTTCCTGTAAGTAGGGGTTGATATATTTTGTGTCGATCATGTCGTTAATAGTTTGTGTTTGTACAGTAAATGTTTATCGTGAGGCGTGAGACGTGAATCGTGAGTGAATACATAACTGACGATTCACGTCTCACGATTCACGAATCAGCTTTTTTTCTCTTTTCTCGGATTCATGAATAATACCTCATCAATCAAACCATATTCCTTGGCTTCGGTGGCGGTCATCCAGAAATCGCGGTCGCTGTCTTTGGCAATGGTTTCTACATCTTTTCCGGTATGATGGGCGGTTACAGCATACAGTTCCTGCTTCAGTTTCTTGATTTCACGGGCCGTGATCTCGATATCTGTTGCCTGTCCGCCAATGGCGCCACTGGGCTGGTGCATCATGATACGGCTGTGTTTCAAGGCAGTTCTTTTACCCTGGATACCCGCGCACAACAGGATCTGGCCCATACTGGCGGCAATGCCGGTACAGATGGTAGCTACATCCGGACTGATAAACTGCATGGTATCATAAATACCCAGACCGGCATATACGCTACCTCCGGGGCTGTTGATGTACATCTGGATATCACGGGTACGGTCTGTACTTTCGAGGAAGAGTAACTGGGCCGTTACAATATTGGCCACATAATCATTGATGCCTTCTCCGAGGAAAATGATGCGATCCATCATCAAACGGCTGAATACATCCATGCTGGCCACATTCAACGGTCTTTCTTCAATAATATAGGGAGTGAGGTTGGTAAACCCCTGCTGTTGGTAATTATGCAAAGTGGCACTGCTGATACCCCTGTGTTTTACCGCGTATTTCTCAAATTCTTGTCCAAGGTTCATGTGTTACGATTTTCGCTTTGAAGATAAGTGATTTGCTATTTCAAGAATGAATTCTACAGGCAAATACTGTGCAATTTGGATTTTACGACAACAAGTCAGGCCATATTGCTGCTTCGCACCACGTCTCCGGCTGTAGATCTGTAGACTGTAGACAGAATTTCCGATATAAAAATGCCGGACCTGCTTGGTCCGGCATTCAGGTATGGTTTCACGCCTGTTTCAGGGGTGTTGCTATTAATGATGGTGATGGTGCAGCTTTTTGGCAAAATCTTCGGCACTGATGGATTCTTCTTTGGCTTTCACCTGTCCTTCCAGTGCGGTAAACATTTTGTCTGTGCTGATGCGGTGGTAGCTGTCTTCCACAAATTTGCGGTCCTGCATCATGCGGTTGGCATAATCATCCACCCACTGCTGGTTATCGCCCAGGGCACCTAACTGGCCACCCATGTAGCTGAACAGCTGTTGTTTGGCAAAATCACGGATATCGTCAGGCATTACTTCGATCTTATTGTCCTGGATCAACTGGCTGCTTACGAGGGTCCATTTCAGTTGGTTCACGAAAGTAGGGTAGTCCTGCTCAGCTTCTTCGGCCGTTTTAGGCTGTTCACCACCGGTTTGTAACCAGCGTTTCAGGAAACTTTCGGGGAACTGCATCTCAGTATGATCTACCAGGTGATGGTAGATCTGGTCGAAGATCTGGTTGCGGGATTGCTGGTCAAAATGAGCATCGATCTCTGCTTTTACCGCTGCGCGGAAATCAGCTTCAGATTTGATCTCTTTATTAGGGTATACAGCGAGGAAGAATTCTTCGTTCAGCTCGGCTTTTTCCACCAGTCCCACTTTAGTGATCAGGATCTTGAAATATTTATCGCCATCTTCTTTGCCCAGTCCCAGGTCGCCCAGGATGGCTTCTTTTTCTTTGTCTTCGAAAGCTTTGCTTAACTGCAATACCAGGGTATCATCCTTCTTCTTACCCATCAGGTTCTTGCGGAAACCGGCTTCAAAATATTTTACCAGCAGTGAATTGTCTTTGCTGATGCCACCTTCCACTTCATTACCTTCCTGATCGCGCTCGATAAATTTTACGTTCACCACATTATCATCACCGGTAACGGTTTCTGGCTCGGTCATTTTACCGTTGCGGATCTGTAAACGCTCCACTTCTTCCTGCACCATTTCATCGGTTACATTGATCTTATAACGGGTTACATTGATCTTACCCGCATCTACCTTCACATCCGGTTTCAGACCTATTTCAAAAGAGAAAGTATATGCAACCGGATTGTTCATATCCAGTTTGGCTGCATCGTTATCCAATGGCAGGGGCTGGGCAAAAATCTCCAGTTTTTCTTTGTTCAGGTAGGCGTTCAGTTCGGCTTCTACCTTACGCAGTACCTCGTCGTTAAAAACGCCCTGGCCGTACATTTTCTTAACCAGTCCGGCAGGAACCATACCCTTACGGAAACCGGGGATATTGGCGGTTTTGGCATATTTTTTCAGGCTTTGTTCAAAGCCATTATAATAATCTTCTTTATTCAGCTGAACGGTCAGTTTGTCGTTCAATAAACCAATGTTCTCTCTGGTTACAGATGCCATGATGGAATTTTTAGAATTCTTAAAATTTGGGGTGCAAAGGTAAGGGATTGTCTGAAACCACGCGGTTCCGGCCGGTTTTTAAGGAAAAATACCCCATAGCATACCCCGACAGATGATTTTTTCAATCGCAGGCAACGGGAAGTGAAGGAAAGGGCTCTATCTTTATACTCCAAAGATGGTACAAGACCATTTAGTATATACAAATAATGTTATTTGTATAACATTATCTTAAAATGAGATAATCTGGCGGTCGCTGGCATCAATTTTGGTTGATTACTAACACATGAGGAAACCGCTGCTGATATCAATGCTGTTGTTGCATGTTCTGGGAAACACAGAATTATGCCAGCTATTGTCTATGCACAAAATTTATCAGCACTACCAGCTTCATCTTCTCATGAATCCCCGGGAAGGTTTTGTGGATTATATCAGTGAACATTATTTGGGAGATGATGGTATAACGGCAGATGATGCCTTGGACCATGAGTTACCATTCAAAAATCTGACTCACCAGAGCAATTTGCCGGCAACACCACCACCGATGGTATTTTCTACCACACGCCATTCGTCACTTCTCAATAGCATTCCGTTTCCCTCGGGAATGCCTGAAGCTATTTTATCTCCCTATAAAGACTCACTTTTACGCCCTCCTGCTGTTATGGCCTGATGTTTACCCTTGCCTTGAAACCTTAGTGTAAAGTCATCCCTGTAGTTACAGCCGGAACCGCTTGTCTGTTCCTGCCTGCTACTGCCCGGATGTCTGCATCAGCTTAAACAAATTTTATGAAAATAATGAGCGTAAAAACCGGTTTACTGACCGTAGTAACCGTACTGGTATTTTTTGCCTGTAAACACGAGATCCCGTTTCCGGCAGGAACCACTGTAGTAACGGAAGTACCCAACCCCGGAACTTCGGGACGTACCTGCAGCCCGGACTCTGTCTATTTTGCCAACGAGATCCAACCCATGATCAATGCCAGCTGTGCCATGGCCGGTTGTCATGATGCCGTTACGCATGAAGAAGGACTGAACCTGACCACCTATACCGGTATCCTGAAAATCGTTTCACCCAGAAATGCCGGCGGCAGCAAATTGTATAAAGAGATCATCCGCACCGATAAGGACCGGATGCCGCCGCCCCCCATGCCGGCCATGAGCACGGACCAACTGGCAAAGATCCAGAAATGGATTAACCAGGGTGCGGTAAACAACGTCTGCGATAAATGCGATACCACCGATTTCAAATACAGCACGGCCATCAAACCCTTACTGGCTACCAAATGTGTAGGATGCCATAACAGCGCTTCACTGGGTGGGGGAGTAGACCTCGCTTCCTATGCAACTGTGAAAACATCGGCCCTCAGTGGAAAATTACTGGGATCTGTAAAATGGACAGCCGGTATTTCTGCGATGCCCAAGGGTGGTGTAAAAATGCCTGACTGTGAAATCACTCAAATTCAAAAATGGATCAATGCGGGAACGCCGAACAATTAAATATAGTAACCATGAAAAAGTCAATCTTATTTCTTTTAATCGGCTTCCTGGTAATATCATTCTATTCCTGTTATTATGATAAAGCCGATCTGTTATATCCCACCGGTGCGGCCGTGTCCTGCGACACCAGTACCGTCATCTCCTATTCTCAAAAAGTAGTGCCCCTGCTGAAAAACCAGTGTTATGGATGCCATACACCCACCGGTGGTTCGGGTGGTATTAATATGGGAACCTATGCTACTGATAAAGCGATCGCGGTAAATGGAAAATTATATGGCAGTATCAGTCATGCGGCGGGATTTATTCCCATGCCGCAGGGTACATCCAAGATGACCACCTGCCAGCTGGCTGCGATCAAAAAGTGGATAGATGGAGGGGCATTAAATAACTAATACTTATAACTGAACACATGTCTAAGAAAACAATCACAAGAATATTGATCCCTGTTCTGGTCCTGCTTGTATTGGGAGCGGTATATGTGTATCGTGAGTTTAACCGGAAAGCACCTGATACAGCTGATCTGACACCGGCGTATGAACTGACCGGTACACAGTTACTGGAAGCATTTCAGCAGGATGAGAAAAAAGCAAATACACTTTATCTCGGTAAAGTGCTGGCTGTAACAGGCATGATCAAATCGCAGAGCAGCGATAGTGCCGGTGTACAAACCCTGGTCATCGGAGATACGGCTTTCCTCTCATCGGTACGTTGTATCATGAACGGCGATCCCGGATCGGTTACCGGACCCTTCAGTACCGGAACCAGGATTACCATTAAAGGCATCTGTACCGGTTACAATGCAGATGATATGGGCCTGGGTGCCGATGTGCTGCTGAACCGTTCTGTTCCACAAAATTTACTAAAACCTTAAATGCATTTTTATGAAAAAGCTGATCATTTGTATACTGGCCCTGTTTGTCATCAAAAACACAACTGCCCAGGATAAATTTTTTACCAAGAGTGGCAGGATCTCTTTTGATGCCACTTCTCCCAAATCGCCTGAAAATATTGAAGGTATGAATAAAACCGTGACCTGTGTACTGGATACCAAAACAGGAAATCTGCAAATGGCTGTATTAATGAAAGCCTTTGAATTTGACAGGGCTTTGATGCAGGAACATTTTAATGAGAATTATGTGGAGAGCAACAAATTTCCTAAAACGGAATTCAGGGGCGCTATTGTTGCGGGTACGGTTGTTAACTACGGTAAAGACGGCGTTTATCTGGTGAAAGTAAAAGGGAAACTGACCATGCATGGGCAAACCAAAGAGGTAGAAGCAGAAGGAAAGCTGACAGTGAAGGCCGGCAAAATTCAGGTGCAGTCTGTTTTTTCTGAGCAGTTGGCTGATTATGGTGTTACCATTCCGCAGCTGGTGGCAGATAAAGTAGCTAAAACCGCCAAGATCACGGTAGACTGTTTGCTGGATCCCTTGAAATAATTCGTACCCCCTAAAAAAACATGTATGAGAAAGAATACCCTATTGTTGATATGCCTGCTGGGTCTATCCACTACCCAAATTATCGCCCAGGAAACGGACCTGCTAAAGCTGGTGGGCGAAGACAAACCAAAGAAAGAATATGTAAAATATGCCTTTAAATCACCTCGGGTAATTAACGGGCACTCGATGGAATTTCTGGCACCGGGCACACTTGACTTCCGGATCCTGCACCGTTTTGGATTGGTGAGCCAGGGCTTTGATAATTTATTCGGTCTTGATCAGGCCAGTATGCGATTGGGTTTTGATTTTGGGTTGCGCAGGAACCTGATGTTTGGTTTTGGCCGCAGCACTTTTAAAAAAGAACTGGATGGATATGTGAAATATGCACCCTTACAACAAAGTACCGGCGAGGGCAGTTTTCCGGTTACTGTAGCTTTGGTGGGAGGAATGACGATGAATACCTTACCCTGGGCCGATCCTACCATCAAGAATTATTTTTCTTCCCGGCTGGCCTATTATTTTCAGACCATCATTGGCCGCAAGATCAGTGAGGGTTTTACGTTGCAGTTATCGCCAACATTAGTACATAATAACCTCGTGGCCCTGCAAACCCAGCCCAATGATATTTATGCAGTAGGTTTTGGTGGCCGCGCCAAAGTATCTAACCGCGTAGCGTTGACCTGGGATTATTTTTATGTGGTGAATGGCATTGAAAAGGGAATTAATTACCATCCATTGTCAGTAGGAGTAGATATTGAAACGGGCGGACACGTATTTCAACTGCATGTATCCAATGCAGCGGGAATGAATGAACGGGCTTTCATTACAGAAACCACCAATAACTGGTCCAAGGGAGAATTGCGTTTTGGGTTTAACCTGTCGCGGGTATTTCAGATCGCTAAAAACAAAAAGCTCACACCGTGAGCTTTTTGTTTGCATAAGTTGGTGCGGATGGAGAGGGTAAAAAGAACTATCGATTAGTGGTACTCTGAGTGTTTAGCAGCTGATCTTTTGGATAATATTTTTTAAAGAAAAAGCTATTCCCATCTACTAAGATTCCTTGAATTAGAATTGAAGTCTTTCGGGGAATCTTAGTATTTTTTTGGTTGACTTTCTGAAGTGAAGTGTATAAATCTGTCTCGTTTAAATTGGGTACCCATTGTAATGATATCTGTATATTACGTTCTTCTGAATTGTTAGTGGTTTCTTCAATAAAAGGAATCGCAGTTGAGTAACCTGCAAGTCTTATAATTGGCTTATTATTAGTATTAAGACTTTGGCCCGGCAAATCTTCTGTTTTTTTAGTATACACAACAATGGAAGGCTGGCCGGCCATGCCAAATAAAAATATTTTTACAAGTGCCACATCTTTTACAGGTATGTTCGTTAACTCTTCCCTGCTAACGATTCCTTCATTTAAGTAATATGTCCAGATGGGCGATCTTGCAATTGTATTGGGATGCGAAATCATGATATAATTCCAGATTGACAAACTAAAATCGCCATATGGTTCGTTAACAAGATCCAAAACCTTATTTGCCTGTCCGCTAAATAATCCCTTAGTATATCTTTTATCTAAAAGTTTAGTTTTCTGCCGTAAAGTGATAGTAGAAACTACAGTAACCTCATTTAGGTTTCTGCTGGAATCCTGTATGTGTTTTTTTATTCCACTAGTTGAATTTGACTTGGTAAGTTTATAATGCGTAATAATGGGAGATTCAAATCTACTTGAATCTGCAGCTGTCCAGAGTTCATTATAGGTAAAATTTAACCCGGCAACAGAATCTAGTATAAATTCTGTTGCCGGGTTAAATGATTCGCTGCCAGCTCCTTGGGTGAAGTAAATGCTGACTGTATCAAAAAAAATAGCTCCACGTAGTGAATAAATATTTCCAGAGTCTTTTTGAAATAGATAGAAGTCTTTGCTTTTAGTCTTATCTACAAATATTGAACTTAGGTTATTGACTTTAGACGATTTTTTATTTTCTTTTCGCCTCACATATATTTCCAGATAGTCTGGTATTTCCTTTTTTGAATCAGGACCATATCTATTTTCAAAAAGTTGTTCTGCTTGTAGCATATTTAGTTCTGTGCTGGCAAGCACAGTATTGATTTTTTGAATCGATATAGGTGTAATAGAATCGAAATAATCTTTAGGAAGAACTAATGGTTGCTTAAGAAAATTTAATAGAAGGAGCGACTCTGTAATATTTTTCAAAGGGTATGAAAAGAATTCTTCTGCCCGTTCGCTCACTACTGAAATACCAGCATCTTCTATCGGGCTATTATTCAATTCTTTTGCTAAACTGATAGAATCTATATTTGGTGAAGTCAGGTTAGAAAGAGTCTGATTAAGCAGTTTGCTGTTTTCAGCGTAAACAAAAATGCTCTTTTCAGCAAGCACGTTCTGATTTCCATCGAATAGCAAAAGGGTAATGATCCCATTTTGAAGATCTTTTATGGGTAACCTTACTTTGTAGTCTATCCCTGTCCCTTGAAATTCAAATTCGAATACTTTGTTAAGTCCATGTATCCCAATAAGGTGTTTCGCTCTTGCAGTATTCCGTCTGGTGCTTTTGGTTTCTATGACATACGCATCGTCTTGTAAATAGGCAGAAAGGCTAACTCCATCTTCTGTTTCCTTTTTTATGACAGAAATAGTGGTATCTCCGGATGTCATAAAGCCAACCTGGTATTTTTGTCCTGCCTCAGGTGTAAAAAACAGTTTGCCAGTTCCTATGTCATCTGACTGACCAGCGCAAATCGTATCCTTTCTTGCATTCAAAATAAATGCTGATGTTTTCTGTGGATAGCCGAATTGATCGCGCGATAAATAATATATGTTATTCTCTATTCCCTCGAAAAGTTTATTATTCTCGAATTTCCAGCTGATATGTGATTCTCGGTAATATGGTTTCGCTGTTATTTGTAAGTCGGGATCTTCACCTGAAGTAATCATAATAGCCTGGACATAACTAAGGCTTCTGGCCTTATAAGCAGATGCTGCATCTGTATAACAAATGATGAAATACCTGCCTTCTAAAATATTTTCAGGTATTTGTAAAGTACCTACAGTGGTTTGCGAGAGAATTGGTCCCGTAAATTCAGTGATGACATCACCTGTCGCTTTTAATAATTCAAATTTTATATTCGAGCCAACTTTAGTGCTCCCACTCTTCAGATAAGCTTTCAGATATATTGTTTCGCCGATGGTATAGTGTTGTTTATTTGATTGACAGTATATACTTCCATCAGGATATTTTTGTTGAGCCTTTGCAAGAATGGAGTCAAAAGTTTGTGCAAAAAGGGGCTGATAGGAAACTATTAGCAGTATACAAATCCTGCATGTGATGACTATCTTATGAAACATATAACAAATAAATCAGTTATTGTTAAGGTACAATTCGTTTTTATACTGGAACTTTTTTTAATTCAGAATTGTATACGTTGGTTTTAGCAGATATGAGGGAGTAAAAATTTATATAATATTTTGATAATCAATTAGTAGAACTAATGGTAGACTCACACGCTTCGTGGCGCTAAATTCTCGTGTAGCGTGTCTGCCAATTTTGCCAGATCTGCTCAGGTGTACAAGAGGCAGGGCCCCGGTGCGATTTTGCAACTATGCAAATCTAATATTTTAAGTAATATTAACATATATGATTAAGCGCCAACTCATAAATACCATCCGAAAAGCACTTATGCGTAGCCCTTCTGTTGCCTTAATCGGCCCCAGGCAGGTGGGCAAAACGACTATTGCGCTGGATGTAGCAGAAACAATGCCATCAGCATAGCTGGATCTGGAAAGCAGTCTGGATTTGCAAAAAGTACGCGATATCCTGGGCTTTCGCGATGCCGATCGGGATAAACTGATCATTCTGGATGAAATTCAGCGATTACCGGAAGTATTTGCTCCGTTAAGGGGAATTAGTGATAAGGAAAGGTGCAAGGGTAATAAAAGCGGGCAATTTCTGTTTCTGGGATCAGCATCCATTGATCTGCTGCGCAATCAATTGAATCGTTGGCGGGGCGGATTGCCTTTCTGGAACTTTTTGGTATTAATCAATTAGAATATTCCGATGATATACATACACTTTGGCGTCGTGGAGGATTCCCGGAAAGTTTAGTGGCTGCTTCAGAAAAAGACAGTCTGGAATGGATCTCTG
>SCVK01000488.1 GCA_004297075.1 Chitinophagaceae bacterium | reverse complement strand
CGAACGGTCATCCAGTGACCGTTAGAGATCCACCATGATCCGCACCCTCCCGGCCGCCCTCGCCGCCACTCTCCTTGCTTCCCTGCTCACCACCGCGCACGCCGCAGACACGCCTCCACGCGAGCCCTATGGCATCGCGCTCGAGGGTTTTGCCTATCCCTACCCCGTGCACCAGTTGCCGCTCGTCAACGACGGCGAGCAGCTCAGCATGGCCTACATGGACGTTGCCGCCGCGCAGCCGAACGGCCGCACCGTCGTGCTGCTGCACGGGCGCAATTTCCCGTCGAACTATTGGGCGCCGGTGATCAAGATGCTGAACGAGGCCGGCTTCCGCGTCGTGGTGCCGGACCAGATCGGCTTCGGCAAATCCTCCAAGCCGCAGGGCGAGCTGCATTTCGACAATCTGGCGCGCAACACCATTGCGCTGCTCGATCACCTCAAGATCGACAAGGCCGAGATCGTCGCCCACTCGCTCGGCGGCATGCTCGGCGTGCGCATCGCACGCGCCTATCCCGACCGCGTCGCCCATCTGGTGCTGACCGCGCCGATCGGGCTCGAGGATTACCGCCTCTTCGTGCCTCCGACACCGACCGAGAAGATGATCGAGACCGAGGACAAGCTTACGGCGGAGGGCTATCGCAAGCAGCTCCAGACCAATTACGCGATCAAGCTGCCGGCCGAGGCGATCACGCCGTTCATCGACGCCCGCTTCAACATCAAGGGCAGCCCCGACTATCCGCGCTGGCTGCGCGCCTTTGTCAGCTCCGGCCAGATGATCTACCGGGAGCCGGTGGCGCACGAGATTCCGCTGATCGCGCTGCCGACGTTGTTCATCATGGGGGCCGACGACCACAACGCGCCGGGCCGGCCACTCGCGCCCGAGGCGCTGCGGGCCAAGATGGGGCAGAACGCCGAACTGGCGAAGGCGCTGGCGGCGAAGATGCCGAATGCGCGGGCCGAAGTGATCCCGAACACTGGTCATCTCGTCTTCCTGGAGGCGCCCGAGAGATACAAGGAGCTGGTGCTTGGCTTTCTCGGCCGCTAGCGACACTTATGTGTCGTCTGAGGCCTGATGCGTGGAACGTTCATGCCGCATTCAGGTCATGATTGGCAGGTTTGGATCGCGACGTGTCGGCACGTGCTGATTCAACGCGTTGGTCGTGTCTCTTGATTGATCGTGTGCCCAAGCGCCATACCCCCTAGGCCTGCCCCAAAGGACGAGAAGGAATATCCCATGAAATACCTGTTTGCCGCCGTCATGCTCGCCAGCGCGGCCGTCGTCGGTTTCAGCGATGCGGCCAGCGCCGCCGGTGGTTGCGGCCCGGGTTGGTATCGCGGCCCCTATGGCAACTGCCGTCCGATGCGCGGCCCGGTCGTCGTTCGCCCGGCTCCGATCGTGGTAGCCCCGGCGCCGGTCGTCGTTGTGCCTCGCGCGCGCGTGTGCCCCTACGGCTTCCGCTGGTACGCCGG